>NZ_CAKJTM010000003.1:86499-102837 GCF_917627345.1 Protofrankia sp. CiP3
ACCGGCCAACCGGCCAATCGGCCAATCCCAGAGAACGGTCCCAGCCAGCGGCGCCGACTGTACGGGGGTGCGCCCCAGGAGCCCAAATAGTTATCCACAGGAACTGTGGATAAGACCTGTGGATAAGACCGAAAGCCTTGGGGACAGCATCAGGACAAGTCTCCTGAAGCTGTGGATAACCAACTGAAGGATAGATCGTCCAAGCCGAAGTCACGGCCTGGCGGGCATGGGCGCCATCCACCGCCTGTGGACAGAAGAAATCCAGAATTCGATCATCGTGCCTCGTGCCCTCGAAGATCAACAATGGATCTGGCGCCGACAGCGAACAACAACACGAAGGGTGACCACGATGTCACATCGACCGACCGATCCAGCGGCCAGCAGCCAACACCGTGGTCACCCAAACCGCCTGCTTCAAACCCGTTTTGATCTTCTCAGGCGGATCTTCTCAGGCGGAGACGACGTCCAGACTGACGGTCGCGACGACGTCCGAATGCAGGTGCACCGAAACCGTGTGGGCACCTAGTGACTTGATCGGCTTCGGTAGCTCCACCCGCCTGCGGTCCAGGTCCGGACCACCTGCCGCGGCGACCGCCGCCACCACGTCCGCTGCCGTCACCGAGCCGAACAACCGGCCTTCCTTACCCGCCCGGCTCACCAGCTGGACGGACAGGCTGGAAAGCTGGCCGGCAATCTCCTTGGCATGCCCGAGGTCCCGGACCTGCCGGGCCGAGCGGGCCCGGCGGATCTGAGCGATCTGCTTCTCGGCACCCCGCGTCGCCACGATCGCGTACCGACGGGGGATGAGGTAGTTGCGCCCGTAGCCGCCAGCGACGTCGACCGTGTCACCGGGGCTACCGAGGCCGGGTACCTCCTGAGTGAGGATCAGCTTCATCGCCATGCTCCTCAGCGAGCCGTCGAGGTGTAAGGCAGCAACGCCATCTCGCGGCTGTTCTTCACCGCGATCGCCACGTCACGCTGATGCTGACTGCAGTTGCCGGTGACCCGCCGGGCACGGATCTTACCGCGGTCAGAGATGAACTTCCGCAGCAGCGAGGTGTCCTTGTAGTCGATGTAGTCGCTCTTGTCCTTGCAGAACGCGCAAACCTTCTTCTTCGGTTTGCGCACGGCCGCCTTGGCCATCGTGCGCTCCTAGATGTCTGTGGGTGTGACCGACCCCCCTAGAACGGGGGCTCCTCGGAGTACGCTCCGGCGGGCGCGGACCACGGGTCGTCGACGGCACCACCGCCGTAGCCCGAGCCGCCGCCAGCGGGAACGGGGGTGCCGTAGCCGCCAGCTCCGGCAGCTCCGGCAGGACCGGCAGGACCGCCGGACGCCTGCGGCGGCCCGCCGTAGCCGCCAGCAGGGCCAGCGGCCGGCCCGCCATACCCACCGCCGCCACCGCGACTCGCCTTGACGACCTTTGCGGTGGCGTACCTCAGCGAGGGACCGATCTCCTCGACGTCCAGCTCGACCGAGATGCGCTCGTTACCCTCACGGTCGGTCCACTTCCGCTGCTTGAGCCGACCCTGCACGATGACCCGGGCGCCCTTCTGCAGCGACTCGGCAACATGCTCCGCGGCCTGCCGCCAGATGGAGCAGCGCAGGAACAGCGCGTCCCCGTCCTTCCACTCGTTGGTGGTCCGGTCAAGGGTCCGTGGCGTCGAGGCCACGGTGAAGCTGGCGACCGCGGCGCCGTTGGGCGTGAACCGAAGCTCAGGGTCGTTCGTCAGGTTTCCGACTACCGTGACAACTGTTTCGCCGGCCATGAAACCAAATCCCCTCAGGCCGCGATCTTACGTCGAGGCTTCTTCTCGGGAAGCCGGATCACCTTGGTACGGATCACCGATTCGTTGAGAACGAGCTGGCGGTCGAGCTCGGCGACCACCGCCGGCTCGGAATGCAGGTCAATGACGGCGTAGATGCCCTCAAAGCTCTTGCGGATCTCGTAGGCCAGCCGGCGTCGGCCCCAGACATCAACCTTCTCGACGACGCCGCCGCTGGAGCGGACGACGGTCAGATACTGGTCCAGAGACGGCGCGACCGTACGTTCCTCGAGATCCGGCTCAAGGATGACCATCAGTTCATAATGCCGTGGCAAGGGTGAACCCACCTCCTGTGGACTCGGGCGGCCACGGACAGTTCCGTGGCAGGAGGGACAAGCCGCGTATCCGGTCACCCGCACGCGGAAGACGCGCGGGCCAACAAGCGGCAACCTCGCAAACACTACTCGATGCGGCTCGGCCCGCGGGCCGCTGATCGCTGCCCAGCCAACTCCGCGCGATGGATGGGCAGCCCGGCTCGTCGGTCAACGCCCAGCGCCTCCGGCGGCGACCATCTAGCGGCGACGATCACCCGTAGCCCGGCGCTGACCAATCCGATGACAACCGTGAGCGCAAGCACCACGAGCAGGCCACGCAGGTGCCGATCAGGCGACGGCCAGATCACACCAACCACGGTCACGCCCAGAGCCGTGGCAAGGCCGACGCAGGTGACGACCGCCACGGCGAGGCTCCCCAAATGTCCGCGAGGTGAAGATCTGGGGAACGGAGCTCCAGGCGGACTCAGTCGACCCACTGGCCCTGGGTGAAGGCGATGACAAAGGCCGCCATGACCGGCGCACACAGCCAGCTGTAGGCCGGCCGCACCCAGGGCCGCCGGACCGCGACACGGCCAAGCAGCAGGTACATCGGGAAAGCGACCAGCATTGTCCGGATCCCTGAGGCGAAGTAGTTCGAGCAGCTCATCAACAGGGTCGCGGCACCGACGAAGGCAGCCTCACCTATCCGAGCGGACCGCACAAGCGCCACGGTCAGCACGACTCCGAGGACGACAGCGGCCACCTCACCGCGCCAGAACCAGGCGAACGCCGATGACTGCGACGTGTCGAAAGCAGCGTGCCAGGTCGTCCGCCATCCCACCCACGGCCAGTCGATCTCCCGGTGCCAGCCGACCCGCATCGCCTCGGCGTAGGAGTCCCACCGGCCAGTCCGGACCCGGAGGTAGGTGACAAAGCCGAGCACAGGCAACGGGGGCAGCGCGAGCGCGAGTCCCGGCAGCGCGAACACCGGCAGGCCCGCACGCCGCCGGCTGACGACATACTGCACCGCCAGCGCGAAGCAGAAGGGGATTCCGGTGACCCTGGTCGATGCGGCTCCCGCGCCGAGCAGACCGGCGGCCCACCAGTGCTGGCGGCGCGCGGCAAGCCAGGACGTTGTGGCGAAGCCGAGAAAAATCGCCTCGGAGTATCCGGCGCAGAGGAACACCGCGTAGGGGAACAGCAACAGCGCGAGGACCGCGAAGTCCGCGGCGCGGCGGTCCTGGCCACCCGGGCCTGCCCGGCGTCGGCTGCCGGCGGACACTGGTCCGGTTCCAGCGGACACCGGTCCGGTCGCGGTGGGCAGCACCGGTCCGGTCGAGATGGCCAGCTGTCCGGCCGCGGCGTCATCGATCTGCAGCTGCCAGATGGCCGCCACAGCCACGGCCCCCGCGACGAAGGAGACCACCATCCCCGCGACCGTCCAGTCACCAAAAACCAGATGAGCGAGCCGCATCGCGAGCGGGAACCCGGGAAAGTCCACCTCGGTGTGATCAGCGTACTTCGGGGACTCGTATCCGAAACGCGCGACCTTGGTGAACAGCCCGACATCCCACCGGTTCCACAACGTCGACAGGGTCGGCAGACCAGCGCTCGGCTGACCGGACAGCGCCCGGGACGCGGCCAACGACAGCAGGATGACCGCGATCCGGCTGGTGAACCAGACCGGAAGGGTCGCCCGGACGGCTTCCGGAAGCCGGTCCAACCACGACCGGACCGTGCCAGCCAAAGCGAGCCAGGGCTTGCCCGCGCCCTGAGCCGACGCACGGCCTGGCTCGGGCGTGGGCCCGGCCCTGGACGGCGTGGCCGCACCGGAATCCGGCGCGGCGTCACCAGAGTGATCAGATAGCGGGTCTCCCGACGTCAGGGCCATCAAACGGTCCCGACAGCCGCTGCCCACCCACCCGGATCGGGCTGGGTGACGGCCAGGTCGTCAGGCCGGGGTTCGGCGTCCGCCGCGGCGCGCGCGGCCCGCCGGCCGCGGCGGGCCGCGGAGCCGTCGAGTACCCCCCCGGCCGGGTCGTCCGCCTCGGCCGCGACGCGGACCACGTCCAGTTCGGGGCGCAGGATCTCGCGAATGACCAGCGAAGCAAACACACACAGAGTGAGGTCGCGGATGACGACGGCGCTGACGAACCAACCGCGGTCGATCCCACTCGCTCCGTTGGTGTCGTTGTAGACGAAGTGCAGGAAACGGGTGAGCAGCACGTAAGCCTCGCTGGCCTGCCAGGCCAGGAAGGCCGGCCAGCGAGGCCGGGCCAGCGCCGCGAGCGGCACCAGCCACAGCGTGTACTGCGGCGAGAAAACCTTGTTCGTCACCAGGAACACGGCAACCGTGAGAAACAGCAGCTGGGGCAGGCGCGGTCGCCGGGGCGCGAACCATCCCAGCGCGGCTATACCGAGAAGAAGTGACCCCAGCAGGACCATCGAAACGATATTGAGCGTACCGGTGGGGATGCCGTGCTCCCGGACACCGGTCAGTAGCACCGGGGCCAAGACCGCGACCAGCAGCCATCCGGTGAACGCCACCGCCGCGACCACCAGCCGCCCGGCCGGCCAACGCGAGGCCGCCACGAAACCGGCTGCGGCCAGCGCGATCCCGGCCGCCAGCATGATGATCAGATGGACGGCGCCGAACATGCGGGGCGAAAAGGAGCTGGCCAGCCAGGTGATCGCGAAAGCCAGCGAGTCCCAGTCCGGGCCGCGCCCGGAATTGAGGTCGACGAAGCGCAACATCGCGTTCGTCCCGTCACCCCAGTGGCCACCGATCCTGGCGGACCAGTCGCCACCAGCCCACAGCGTCCCCCAGATACTGTCGCCCACCCGCTCGTCACCCTTGAAGTACCCGGCGATCAGCCAGAGCGGCCCCCACACCGCCGCGGCAGTCGCCACCGTCGCTACCAGGGTACGGACAAAGGACCGGAGCATGCCCGCACGCAGGGTGAGTACGGCCAGTGGCAGCAGGAACAACAGCGGGTAGAACTTCGTCGCCGCGCCCAGTCCGATCAAGATGCCGGCGAGCGTGGGCGCACGGCGTGACCAGGCCAGCAGACCCCCGGCGGCGAACGCCACCGCCAGGATGTCCCAGTTGGTCATGAGATGGAGCAGCAGAACGGGAGCGAGCGCGACCAAGGCGGCGTCGAAGACCCTCGCCCGGCCCGCGGCCAGCGCCGTGCAGAACACCGTGGCACAGGCCGCCACCAGGAACAGCAGGGCCGTGACATCGTAAAAAGTCGCTGTGCGCTGGTCGATCGTGTATCCGGCAACGACCTGTCTGCCAGCGTCATCGCGGTACACCGGCCGCGACGGCGAGGCGAAGCCGGCGACGGATGACGCGAGCTGCATGGCAGCGCCAATCAGCGGCGGGTACTCAGTGGGGTAGTCGAGGAAGGGCCGCTTGCCATTGGCCAGCCCCTCCTGACCGTACAGGGCGACCACGTCCGAATAGCACATCCGCGTGTACTGGTACTCATGCGACCAGTTGCGGGTGTCCCGGCAGGGCGCCTTCTGGGCGTAGGCCAACAAGCACATCGCGACGGTGAAGGCCATGAGTACCCGCAGCGGCGTCCACCAGCTCCGGCCGACACCGATGCGGGCGTGTGCCCCGGGCGGGCCACCGATGATCATACTTGCACCGGCAACCACCGGGTCCTCCTCCGACGGGCACACCCGTCGGAGGGATGCCGTCGGCCGGGACACTTCGGGGCCTGTCCCAGGATGCGTCTCCCGGCGTGCGCTAGCCATGGGTCATTCTCACCCGGGCCGCACGCCGCACCTGGACCGCATGCCTCCCACGCGAGGCGCGTCTCGCAGTGGCAGCACTGGCACGCCCGTCGGGCTCCATGAACTCACCCAAAAGGCGTCGGAAATGTAATATTGTTATTATTGCCACCATTATTGTTATTGGGTGATTGCTTGGCCTTTGGTGTCGCTGTCGCTGGCACCGGCCCAGGTGGGGTAGTCGCACCAGCGGTGGGCGAACTTTCCGGGATCGGTCGCGACTGCGTGGGGGAGATCGACGCCGCCGCTGTCGATGTCGGCCCAGGCAGCTGCGGGACGGTCGGCTCCGGAGTCGGCGACGGTGAGGCGTTCGTGACCGTCCCAACGTACTTCGGCGCGGCAAAAGGCTGTGGCGCTACGCCACTCAGCGCGCCGTCCATGAAGGCCTTCCAGACCTTGGCCGGATAACCACCGCCATAGACACCGCTCATAGCCCCGGGGATGCCGACCAGCGCGGTCGCCTTGCTGACGCCACCGTCGCCCCGGAACATGTTCACGCAGGCCGCCAGCTGTGGCACGTAGCCGCAGAACCAGGCGGTACGGAAGTTGTCGGTGGTACCTGTCTTGCCCGCCGCCGGACGGCCGTCGGCCAGCTGGGCGGCCTTGCCGGTACCATCCTTGATCACTGACTGCAGAGCGTAGGTCACGTCCGCGGTCACGCTCGCGGACAGAGCGTTCGTCGATCTCTTCGGACCCTCGTAGATAACCTTTCCCTTACCGTCGACGACCCGGTCGACGAGATGCGGGGGGATGGCCTTCCCCCCGTTCGCGAAGGTGCTGTAGACCGCGACCATGTTCTTGGCCGTGATGCCGTCCCGGCCGAGAGTCACTCCGGCGTCGTCGGTGAGCGCGACGTCCTTGGACACACCGAGAGCACGCGCGGTGGAGATCACGTTATCGATTCCAGCGGTGATACCCAGCGGTACGAACACCGTGTTGATGGATTCCGCGGTTGCTTTGATCAGATTGGGGTAGCCGAAGTTGCCGTGTTCCTCGTCATTGTGAACGACGTACGTACCGCTGCCGTCGGCGGCGTTTCCGGGGATCTTGAGCACGTCCGGGGCCTCGTAGGTCGAGTTCAGGCTCGCGCCGTGCGTCAGGGCCGCGGCCAGGGTGATCGGCTTGAAGGTCGACCCAGGCGGCACCTGCGCCTCCGAGACGTTGTCCTCCCAGAAGGTCTGGCCGTTCGTGCCCTTGCCGTAGATCGAACCGCCGTACCAGGCAAGTACCCGGCCGCTGCTCGGTTCGACGGCGACCAGCCCGGTCCGCAGGTCGGGCACGGCGGCGTAGGGTTTCTGGAGCACGTTCGTGACAGCCAGGTAGGCGGCGGTCTGGCGGCCCTGGTCGATGCTGGTCTGGATGCGCAGACCCTGCAGGTTGATCTGCTGCTCAGTGATACCAGCGGCGATCAGCTCATCCTTGACCTGGTCACGAATATAGGCGGCCTGCGGCGATGAGACCGCCAGCCCGTTGGACTTGTCCCGTTCCTTGGTCACCGGAGGCTTCTTGTCGGGACCCGCGCGGGACGGGTCCAACCAGCCTTTGGCGACCATCGTGTCGATCACCTCGTGCCAACGGCGCTCCGCGGCGACCGGGGTCACCCTCGGGTCGAGGGCGTTCGGCGAACGGATCAGTCCGGCGATGACCGCGCCCTCCTCCGCGGTGAGGTCCTTGGCGGGCTTGTCGAAATAGGTCTTGGCAGCGGCCTCGATGCCATAGCATCCGCGCCCGAAGTAGATCGTGTTCAGATAGAACTCCAGCACATCGTCCTTGGAGTACTGCTGATCGATCTTGATCGCCATGGCGATCTCTTTGAACTTCCGGGAGAAGGTCCGCTCCTGGGTCAGGTAGGCGTTCTTGGCGTACTGCTGAGTAATCGTAGAACCACCCTGAGCGATCTCACCGCCACGGAGGTTCACCCAGATCGCTCGGGCGATTCCCTTCGGGGAGATACCGGGTTCGCTGTAGAAGTTCTTGTTCTCGGCGGCGAGCACCGCGTGCTGGGCGTCCACCGACACCTGGGAAAGCGGTACGTTCGTCCGGTTGACCGTACCGATCTTGGCGATCTCGGCCCGGCCGTCGGCGTAGGTGATGACCGACGTCTGTTCGGCGGTGTTGACCGTGGCTGGCAACGGCACTTTTGTGAAGGCCAGGACCACCGCCACCAGGGCGGCGATCATCAGCACACTGAACAACAGCCCAAGCAGGACGAGTCGCCGCAACCACCGAGGACGGTTTCGCCAGAACATCGGACCGTGTTTCCCCTGACCTCTGCGGACCGTGGGCTCGGCCGCGCGGCGGCCCGCACGGCCAGGCGGGCTGTCGCCGCCCCGATCGAGGGCCTCGACCGCCGACGTGGCGGACACGTCATCCGGGCGGGGACGGCGCACGTAGGTGGTGGAGCTGGCGGTGCGCTCGCGTACGCCGATGCGGTCCATCGCGACCCGGTCGGTCGTGTCGTACAGGCTGCTGGTGGCCCCGCCCCATCCGTCGGGACCGGGATGGTCCCGGCCAGCCGGGGCATGGCGGACCTGGGTACGCCCGTTGTCATCATCGTGCGGGTGCGCATCCCGATCGTAGGGTGGCCTCACTGACTGTCCCGTCCGTCGTGACAGGGGGTAGAAGACCCCGCATGGTCGGTGGCTGACAAAAGACGCTACGCCGTCCTTCAGGAGCACACCCACACCGCCTCCGGCAAAACCGCTTCCACGACGGAGTCACCAGCGGACCGGACACCTTGCCGACGGCTCGCCAACCGGCGGCCTCGGGACGGCCAGCTCCCTGCGGCAGCCTCCCCTGAGGCCGCCGGCCGCGTGCGGAGAAGCGTGCCCACGTGGTCCTGACCGGCTAGTCAGCGGTGCGCCGGCTGTTCCCCCGGCGTGCGCGGGGCTGGCCGGTCCCGATCACAAAGGACGTGGTCAGGTGGTTCCAGCCACAGCAGGTGCAGACCTCCACCACATAGACGTTCAGTTCGCTGAACCGTTGCTCCAGCTCCGGTAGGTCCCTGGTGGCCCGGACCCGACCAGAGCTCACGCCGAGCTCGTCACCGTAGGTGTAGGTAACGTTGATCAAAGGATCGTTCCGGCAGACCGGACAACGCCGAGCAGCCGGCTCACCATGGTACTTGGCCGCTCGGAGCAGGTACGGATGGGCGTCACAGACGTCCGTCGTCGACACTCTGCCCGCGTGCAGATCAGCGAGCGTCGCTCGCCGGGCGAGCGCGTAGTCGATAACCGACCGTGGGCGCATGGCAAAAACGGTACGCCGGATGCCGCGTCTCGGCAGACGGTCCGGACAGATGCGTCAGCGGTACCGGAGAACCCCTGAACACGGCGTGTTACAGGCCGCCAGCTGACCATCTCGCCGTTCCGTACCAGACATCCGTTGTTGCCTTGGATTCCCCGAAGTGGCATCCTCGATGTATCGGAACGATATGTCTGACACTCTGATCATAACCGCTTAATCGTAATCACTGGATCACAATCACTAGATCACGACAGCTGGATCACAACAGTCAGCTCAGTCACGGTGGAGGGAGTAGCGATGTTGGAGTTGGCCGTCCTCGCGCTGCTCTCGGAAAGTCCGATGCACGGCTACGAACTGCGAAAACGACTGAACACCGTGCTGGGTACCTTCCACCGTTTCAGCTACGGGTCGCTGTACCCGTGCCTGCGCAAGCTCGCGGCCGAGGGCTACGTCACCGCCGACGGCCCCACTGCCGCGGGTCGCCTCGGTGGTCGCAGCCGTGTCGTGTACACCCTCACCGCCGAGGGCAAGGAACGCCTCGCGGCCCTTCTCGGTGAAGGCGGTCCGTCCTCCTGGGAGGACGAGATGTTTGGGATCCGCTTCGCCTTCTTCGGTAAAACCGATGCGGCTGTCCGGCTGCGCATCCTTGAAGGCCGGCGCGGACGGTTGGAGGAACGACGGGAGAAGGTCCGGTCCGCGCTGACCAGGACCCGCGAACGGTTCGACTCCTACACGCTCGAGCTTCAGCGTCACGGTCTCGAGTCCGTCGAGCGCGAGGTCCGCTGGCTGACCGAACTGATCGAGACCGAGCGGGCACAGGCACCGCCCACAGGGGTGCCCCCAGACCTGTCCGCGCATGCGGCGCGGCCCGGGGCGACACCGCCACCGGCTCGGGAGGACAACGGCGACGGGGTTCCGCCCGCCGGCTGACGGGCGGGTGCCTCTGATCCCGCGTCGTCGCCGTAACCACCAGCGGCCCGGCCATCAGCAGCAGCATCCACAACCAGCATCACTTCACACACAGCCAAAGGGAGCAGACCGTCATGGGTTCGGTACGTGTCGCTATTGTCGGTGTAGGCAACTGCGCCGCATCCCTCGTCCAGGGGGTCGAGTACTACCGCGACGCTGATCCGTCGGCGCGGGTGCCGGGCCTGATGCACGCCCAGCTTGGCAACTACCACGTCCGGGACCTTGAGTTCGTCGCGGCGTTCGACGTCGACGCGAAGAAGGTTGGGCGTGACCTGTCCGAGGCGATCGTCGCCAGCGAGAACAACACTATAAAGATCATCGATGTACCACCGCTCGACATCGCTGTCGCCCGCGGTCACACCCTGGATGGCCTTGGCCGCTACTACCGCGAGACGATCGCCGAGTCCGATGAGGAACCCGTGGACGTAGTGGCCACCCTGCGTGAGGCCCGTGTTGACGTCCTTGTCTGCTATCTCCCTGTCGGCTCCGAAAACGCGGCGAAATTCTATGCCCAGGCCGCGATCGACGCGGGTGTCGCCTTCGTCAACTGCCTGCCGGTGTTCATCGCGGGCCGGTCCGAATGGGCGGAGAAGTTCCGCGCGGCCGGGTTGCCAATTGTCGGCGACGACATCAAATCGCAGGTCGGCGCCACCATCACCCATCGCGTACTGGCAAAACTGTTCGAGGACAGAGGCGTCGTCCTGGACCGCACGATGCAGCTCAACGTCGGCGGCAACATGGATTTCAAGAACATGCTCGAGCGGGAGAGGCTGGAGTCCAAGAAGATTTCCAAGACGCAGGCGGTGACGTCTCAGCTCTCCCACGACATGGGCCGGGAGAACATCCACATCGGTCCGTCCGACTATGTCTCCTGGCTGGACGACCGCAAGTGGGCCTATGTCCGCCTCGAGGGACGCGCCTTCGGGGATGTGCCGCTGAACCTGGAGTACAAACTCGAGGTCTGGGACTCACCGAACAGTGCCGGTGTGGTCATCGACGCGGTCCGCTGCGCCAAGATCGCCCTTGACCGGGGGGTCGGCGGGCCGCTGCTCGCCGCATCCTCCTACTTCATGAAGTCACCACCGGAGCAGTACCGTGACAACGTCGCCCGCGACAAGGTGGAGGCGTTCATTCGCGGCGAGTAGGACAAGCCGCGAAGGCACCGAGGGGGGCCGGCCATCCGGAGGGGGTGGCCGGCCATCCGGAGGGGGTGGCCGGCCATCCGGAGGGGGTGGCCGGCCCCCCTTTTCATCGCTTCTTTCGCCGCCTTTTTCGTTGCCTTTTCCATGCTTTTCCATGCTTTTCCGCTGCCCATCGCCAGCTGTCACGGTCAGCCATCATGGCCGGATCACTGTCCCGGCGGGCCGGAGAACCGTGTGATCATAATTCTTTCGCGCGTCCGGAGGCCTCGAGCGAGATGGCGGGCGCCGTTGTCACCGAGGCAGGCGGCGCGGTGGTCGTGGGCAGCGGGCCAAAGCGCGGTCCATCCGGATCGGATGGACCGGATGAACCGGACGTTCGCGTGCTCAGGTACAACAGCGCACACACGACGTAACCGATACCGGCGGCCACCACCATGACCGTTGACCTGCCGGTGGCCGGTAGGGTGACCGCCGCGAGCGCGGCGGCGGCCACATAAGCGACGTTGAACAGAAGATCATACAGGGCGAAGACGCGTCCCCGGTAGGCGTCGTCGATCTGTTCCTGCACGACCGTGTCAACACAGATCTTGCTGGCCTGGGCCGCGAACCCGATCGGTACCGATGCGGCGATCAGCAGCGGCGAGGTGAACGGAAGACACAGAACGATCTCGACAACGCCAGCGGCGAGCAGGACGAGAACAATCCACATCTGCTTGCCAACCCGCCGGGTCACCCGCGGTGTCACGAACGCGGCCGCGACCGTTCCCACCCCACCGGCTGTCACCAACAGCGCGAGGCCTCCCAGGCCTCCGTCCGCGCCCGTGAAGTAGTTACGGTAGAGCAGGATTGCCATGACCGAGGTCAGCCCGTACGACGCCCGGGACCCGGTCAGCGTGGCCAGGGCGTACCGGGCCGGCGTCCGCCGCCACAGATGGCCCGCACCGTCCGCCAGTTCCGCGACCACCTGTCGAACCTCGCTGAGAACGCCCTGCCCGGGCGGTGCGGCCAAGGGGCCGAACTCGCCCCGGCCCGCGCGGGTGGCGGTACCCGCGACCACCAGGTAGATCATGCTGGCGAACGCGGCCACCAGCGCGACACCCGCGTCGTCCCCACCGATCAGCCCCCGCAGACCGCTGCCGATGCCGGCACCGATGAGGGTCGCGAGCGTCCCGGCGGTGGTCGACAGCGCGTTCGCCGTGACGAGCCCCTCCTCGGCGACGACAACCGGCAGACCCGCGGACAGCGCGGCGAGCACGAACCGGTTGACACTGACCACCGCCAGCGCGGCCGCGTAGAAGTCAGCGCCGGTATGCCCAGCGGCGATCAGCACGACGAGCAGGCCGAGCAGGACTGCCCGGACCAGCGCGCAGACCACCAGCACCCGCTGCCGTGACACCCGGTCGAGCACGATCCCGGCGAACGGCCCGATAACGCTGAACGGCAGGACAACGATGGCAAGCGATGTTGCGAGCGCCGCCGCGGAGGTGGCTCGCTCCGGCGAGAACAGCACATAGCTGACCAGGGTCGCCTGGAAGACGCCGTCCGCGGCCTGTGAGGTCAGTCGGGAGGCGAAGAGCCGCCGGAATCCGGTCAGCTCGAACAGTTGTCGCAGATCTCCGGCCCGCGCCACACCACGAGCCTACGGACCCACCCGGCCGCCGGCCGCGCCGTACCCCTCCAGCGCCCGCTCCGGCCTTCGCTGACACGGCCGGAGCGGGCCGCCGCCCCGCGTGGCCAGGTGCCCACGGGGCGGCGCTGTGACACGGGTTGACGGCCGGGCCAGGCGCCTGCGCTCAGTTCCGGCAGGACGCTCCGGCGCAGGTCGCGAGCTGGTTCAGCCGCGCGTCGAGCTGGGCGACGAGAGCCGCGTTCTGTTGCCTGCCCGCCGGGGTGGCGAGCAGGTTCGTGAGTTCGTACGGGTCGGCCGCCAGGTCGTAGAGCTCAAACTGGTGGACCTGTGGGGCCCGGTCGACGTCGTACCAGCGGACGTAGAGGTAGCGATCGGTCCGCAGACCGATCCACGGCGGCAGGTCGAGGTAGTGGGCGGCCGCGTTGTTCACCTGCTCGGCGACGATCCCGTCCTGGCCGTCCTCGCCGGGGCCCGCATACTGGCCCAGCAGGTCGCGGCGCCACGACGTCGGTTCCCGACCGTGCAGCAGGCCGGCGAGCGACTGCCCGTCGACGTCCGCCGGAACCGCCACCCCGGCCAGCTCCAGAAAGGTCGGCGCGAGGTCGATCTGCGCGACCATGTGGCTGTCCGTACCCGCCTTGATCCCGGGCCCGGCGACAACCAACGGCACCCGCAGCGACTCCTCGTAGGGAGCCATCTTCTGGACGAGACGGTGAGAGCCGAGGTTGTAGCCGTTGTCCGAGGTGAAGACAAGATAGGTGTTGTCGAGCTTGCCGGTGTCACGCAGCGTAGTCACGATGTTCGCCACCATGTCGTCGAGCGCGTACAGCGACCCCATCCGGTTCCGGTAGTCCCAGTCGTTGGTAGCCCTGACCACGGCGGAACGCTCGGTCGCGCTGGACGAGAGCCACCATGGCTTGTCCGAGACGTCCGGCTCGTTGAAGTTCGGGGTGTGCGGAGCGGTGGCATTGGCGAACGGGTTGGCGGCGTCGCGGGGTGCCGGTGGCAGGGGCAGATGCGGGGCCGTGGACGCCGCATACCAGAAGAACGGCGTGTTGTCAGCGGCGGCCCGCCGGATGAAGTCCGCGGACTTGGCGGACACGACGTCGGTCGAGTAGTTCGCCGGATTGTCCGGACCGCCGTACTGGACCATCATGCCGTTCTCGTTCAACGTGTAGTTGTAGCCGGTGTAGAAATTGTTGTTGACGCTTCCGTACCATTCTGACCAGCCTGGCGGAATGTGCTCCGGCGCGGCCTCTATTCCGTTCATGTACTTCCCGGCGAGGCCGGTGCGGTACCCAGCGTCGTGCAGGTACTTGGCGAACGTCTTCTCCTCGTTGCCGTTCGCGGCGAACGTGGCCCAGCCGCCGACGTCACCGGAGTTGGTGAGTACGCCGGTGTTGTGGCCGTACTTGCCGGTGAGGATCGTCCCGCGGGCCGGGCAGCAGATGGGCGTCGGGGCAAAGCTGTTGGTGAACGTCAGCCCGCTGTCCCGGATGAGGGCGGCCGTCCGCGGCATGGCCGCCCAGTACGGCGACGTGGTGGCGTCCAGATCGTCGGCAAGGATGAACACGAAGTTCGGCCGGCTGTCGCTGTTCGCCACGTTCCGCGCGTCCAACGGCGCGGAGCCGGTTGACGGCGGCCCGGTCCGTACCACGGGAATGATCGCGGCTGCCACGGCGATGACGCCCAGTACGCCGGCGATACCGAACCGCGCCCGTTTTCCGAGATGTCGATGTCGTGCGGACACCACAGGTCTCCTTCTCCGTCTGTGTCCTCCAGACGGGACCACAGGCGACACGACCGTCCTTTTCCACGCGCCGGAAGCCCTGCGTCCCGAACCACTTGGCAGAGGAACGGAGTCGAGCGTGACCGGGCCGCGTGTGAACGGCTGGAAGGTAATGTGTGAGTCCGCTTCGAAAATCGCCCCGCCGAAAAAGACGGCGACCACTAGCGGTCGGGCTGCTCCCCGGGGATCGGGACGCCGTTCTCCCGGGCCCAGCGCAGGAGTTCTGTCTCAGCCGCCTGTCGTCCCACCAGGCCCGCCTCGAAACGGAAATCGAGCATGTGCGCCCTGGCCCGGCCGACCAGCTGGCCCGGCGGCAGGCCTAGCAGCTCCATGATGTCATCGCCGGACAGCTCCGGGCGGATCGCGGCAATCTCCTCCTGTTCGGACAGGCGGGCAATTCGCTCCTCAAGCGCGTCGTAGGTCGCGGCCAGCGTCTCGGCCTTGCGCCGGTTGCGCGTCGTGCAGTCCGACCGGACGAGCTTGTGCAGGCGGGACAGGTACGGCCCAGCATCGTGGACGTACCGACGGACGGCCGCGTCGGTCCACTCGCCACGGCCGTAGCCATGGAACCGCAGGTGCAGAAACACCAACAGGGTGATCGCGTCTGTGACATCCTTGGGAAACCGCAGCGCCGCCAGCCGTTTACGGGTCATGTCGCGGCCGACCACCTCGTGGTGGTGGAAGGAGACACCACCACCGGAGATGTGCCGCCGGGTTTTTGGCTTGCCGATGTCGTGCAGCAGGGCAGCCCAGCGCAGTACCTCGTCCGGGCCGCCCTCGGGCAGTGGGTCCTCCAGCGCGATCGCCTGGCGCAACACGGTCAGGGTGTGGGTATAGACGTCCTTGTGCTGGTGGTGCTCATCGATCTCCATCCGCAGCGCGGGCAGCTCCGGCAGGACGATGTCCGCGACGCCGATGTCCACGAGCCGCTCCAGCCCGACGACCGGGTCGGCCGAGAGCATGAGTTTGCGCAGCTCGTCCCGGATACGCTCGACCGATACGATCATCAACCGGGAGGCCCTGGAACGCATCGCCGCGACCAGCTCGGCGACGGGGGTCAGCCCGAGCTGGGCTTCGAACCGGGCGGCCCGCAGGATGCGCAGCGGGTCGTCGTCGAAGGAGGCCTCTGGGGAACCCGGGGTCCGCAGCACTGTGCGCGCGAGGTCCGCCATTCCGCCGAACAGGTCGACGAACTCGTGGCCGGGTACGGACACGGCCATGGCGTTCACGGTGAAGTCACGGCGGGCGAGGTCGCCCTCGAGGGTGTCACCGTAGGCAACGGTCGGGTTCCGGGACGCCCGATCATAGGCTTCGGTGCGGTAGGTGGTCACCTCGAACCGCACCCCGGTACGGATCAGCCCGACGGTTCCGAACGCGATCCCGGCCTCCCAGACAGCGTCCGCCCAGTCGCGGGTAATCTCCAGGACACGTTCCGGCCGGGCATCGGTGGCAAAATCAAGATCAGCGGCATCCGCGCCAGCGCTCAGGCGGCCGAGCAGGGCGTCCCGAACCGAACCACCGACGAGATACAGGCTGTGACCGGCGCGGGCAAAGAGCCGGCCCAGGTCATCAGCGGGAGCCGGTACCTTGAGGAGGGCGCTGACCGCCCGCTCCGCGGAGTCACGTGGATTATCCAGGCAGATCACTGACACCGTCTCAGGGTATCGGCCTTCCCCCGTGCAAC
>NZ_CAKJTM010000003.1:103156-119054 GCF_917627345.1 Protofrankia sp. CiP3
ACCTTCGGCGTCGCACGGGGACCCCTGGCCCGTGGGCAGGCAAGCAGCCGATAGTGACCGTACGCGGCAGATGTGACGCGGACAGCTCGTACGATCAGCCCATGGCCCGGTCCTCGGCATCCCCTCGCCGACGGCTTCGCCGGATGGAGGAAACTTCAGCGGGCGGGCTCGTACTGGATGACCCCTCAGAAATGGCCAACGCAGCGCTGACTGCGCGCCGTGACCGCCATGGCCGGCTGTTGTGGCCGCTGCCGAAAGGGCATGTCGAAGGCGGCGAGACCGCGGAACAGGCAGCGGTTCGGGAGGTGGCGGAGGAGACTGGTGTGACCGGACAGGTACTCGGTCGGCTTGGCACGATCGGCTTCTGGTTCGCAACCGGATGGACGCGCGTGCGCAAAACCGTTCACCATTATCTTCTACTACGGACGATCGGGGAACTATCGGGCTCCGATGTCAAGGCCAGTGAAGTCGCCTGGGCCCCAGCGGCGAAAATAGCGGGGCTGCTTGCCCACGCCGACAAACGCAGGCTCCTGTCCCAGGTGCCGAGCATCCTCACGGACGTATCGTGACAGAATACGGTTACCGTCTGACGACCCGAAGTGTTCGGATAGCCATCCTGATCATACTCTCGGTATCGGAATTGGTACTGAACGCAACCGCTGTCCGTGCGCAGCCGCACTCGTCGTCCACCGGACCTGTACGGATATCCACAGGATATACGCATGTATCCACAGGCTTGTCCCCAGGCGGAGCACAACTTTCGAGCCCGCGATTGACTGGCTCTTCACCCGCGGCTTCAACGATCGCCACGCCCTCCCCCAGCCAGCCCGTTCACATCGCCATCGACGCGTTCACCCAGATCGCGAGTATGCAGATCCCGCCGAAGATAACCGGTCGCCTGGAACTCACCGACAGTGCCCAGGTTTCCAGTCTTGAGGTGCGAGTCGACCTGGGACGTCCGTTGTCCAGTCGCAGTGATCTCGCGAACCTGCGCGACAGCACCACGGCGGCGGCCACGGCCAGCTATCCGACGCCGGTTGTCGCCCAACCGATAGCGAACCCACTGATACCGGGCGCGCCGCCGGTGACATTCACCGCGGGCGCCAGCCCGGCCACGCTGAACCTGCCGGCGGCACTGCGGGTGTACCCGGTGCGGATCGCCGCGAGCGGAACGGTGAACGGCCAGCGCAGGATCGTCGCGACGGCCTACACCTTCCTGGTCTGGGCTCCTCTCAACGTCACCGCGCCCACACCGATCTCGGTCGTGCTGCCGCTCGCGGATGTGCCGCGGCTACGCGCTGACGGCCGGCTGAGCGACGATGGCCTGACCGACCTCATCGCGCCGGGCGGCCGCCTCGACATGTTGCTGAACGCGGTCGTCCCCGCCCGGGGCGAGCAGACCTCGACCGTCACGCTCGCGGTTGACCCGGTGCTCGTGCAGACACTGAAAATCATCGCTGACGGACCATACGAGGTAGCCACACCATCCGGTCCGAGCCCCCGGCGCCCGGACCGGAACGCCACGATCTTTCTGGCAAAACTGAGGGCATTCGCGGACGCGGGTGGAACGATCGTCGCTCTGCCCTACGGCGATGTCGACGTCGTGGCGCTGACCCGGGCGCAGGAGTACCACAGCATTCTGGTGGCGTTACTGACCGGCCAGACCGTCGTCGCGAACGCGATCGGCCGCACGCCGGACACGACGATCGCCTACCCCGGCGGCGGGCTCATCGACCAGACCACGCTCGACCTGTTGCGTCGGATGGGCATTACCACCGTAATCACGGATTCGCGGCTGCTGCCCCCGAAGGAGCCGGACAGGGGCTACACACCCGCGGCCAGCACCAATATCGCGACCTCGGGTGGTGTCGCCCATGCGCTGGCCGCCGACACGGAACTGGCCAGGCTCGCGACCGGGCCCACCGCTCTGCCAGACTCGCCGACCCAGGCAGAGTCGTTCCAGGATCTCGTCGCCGAAATTGCCATGATCACTGCGGAACGCCCGGGACTCGCCCGGGCCCAGACGCTGGCGCTGCCGCGTTACTGGGACCCACCGGCCGACTGGGCGCAGAAGGTGCTGGGCGGCCTGTCGACCCCGTTTTCCAGGCCGGTGCCCCTGGCCTGGGCACCACCGGCGGGGTCGGCCGCCACGAACAGCGAACGCGGCCCTCTCGGCTACCCGGCCTGGGCACGGGCAGCCGAGCTGCCAGCCAGCCGGATGATTGCCGCGGAAGATCTGCGCAGCCAGGTGCAGTCCCTCAAGTCCGTCCTTTGCCCACCGGGTTCGGGGCCATCTGGCATACGCAACTGCATCGCCGCCGGCATAGACGCGATGGAGAACACACTCACCGCCACCGAGTCCGTCGCCTGGCGTGCCGGCGCCGCCGGCACGGACGGCGCGGACACCCTGAGCGCGGGTGTCGCCGGTGCGGTACGCAGCCTGCGGGACGGCGTCCGGATAGTCGCGTCCCGGAGCGTCTCGCTGACAAGCAAGCATGGCAAGGTTCCGGTCACTCTGGAGAACAACACCACATTCACCGTCAGCGTGGTTCTGTCCCTGGCGTCCACAGACCACTCACGGCTACGATCAGCAAGCAAATTGGCACTTACAGTGCCTCCTCTCCAGAAGGAGCAGGTCGAGGTCGACGTCAATGCTGAAGGCGCCGGTACGTTCCCGGTGAACATCCAGATCCTCACCCCCGCCGGACGGCCGCTGTCGGCCGACCCGCCGCTGCGGGTGCTGGTGAAGTCGACGGTCTTCGGGGTCATCGCGGTGGCGATCACTGGCGGTTCCCTGGCGGTCCTCGTGCTCGCCGTGGCGATCCGGCTGTTCCGGCGGCTGCGGGTCCTGCGCCGTCAGCCGCCCGGCGGACCGTCTCCGCCAGTCACCCCGGCCCCGGCCCCTGCGGCTGCTGCGGCGGTGGCATCAGTATCGGGATCATGGTCACTAGCGATGCCCGGGAGCCCGGATGACCCGGATAGCGGAGATGATCCGGACACGCTGGAATGCGCCCGCCGGCTGCTTCCCGATGCCGCCGGACACGACCCACGGGCCAGCAAGCGCGGGGAAAGCGAGTACCGGACCGACGATCTGGAACGGCTCATCCGCGCGACCAATAACGTCAGGAGACAGGCAACCGTCAGGAAGCAGGGAACCACCAGGAACGAAGGAGCACGGTGGTGACGGCCGGACCCGGAGACGAGACCAGGAAACCGCCCGCCCGGCATCGCAGACGGCCCGGCTTCGATCCTGCTGGGCCGACGGTGCGGACAGCCAGCCCCAT
This sequence comes from Protofrankia sp. CiP3, assembly GCF_917627345.1. Classification (NCBI taxonomy): domain Bacteria; kingdom Bacillati; phylum Actinomycetota; class Actinomycetes; order Frankiales; family Frankiaceae; genus Protofrankia; species Protofrankia sp. CiP3. The sequence continues at coordinate 106,441 of NZ_CAKJTM010000003.1, forward strand.
CGGTGCTCCACCGACCGGACAGCCGGCTGGACCCCGGCGCATCCCACCGGAACGGGAAACTTACCCGACCGGACCGGGCCAGCAGACCGGCGAGCAGCCGAAAAAGTCCAGCGGACGCGGTGCGATGACCCTGGGCCGAGCCAGCGGGACCATGGCGATCGGCACGGTCGCCTCCCGGGCCTCGGGATTCCTGCGGACAGTGGCGATCGCGACGGCCATCGGCACAGGCGCGGCCGGGGACGCCTACAACGTCGCCAACACGACCCCGAACATCCTCTACGATCTGCTGCTCGGCGGAGTGCTGTCCAGTGTCATCGTGCCGGTACTCGTCCGGGCCACCAAGGACGACCCCGACCGGGGCGAGGCGTTCGCCTCCTCGCTGCTCACCCTGGTGGTGCTGGCGCTCGGTGGGGCGGTGCTGGTCGCGATGGTGGCCGCCCCGCTCATCGTCAGCGCTTATCTCGCCGCCGGCGGCGCTGAGCGTGATCTCGCCGTGACCTTCCTGCGCTGGTTCCTGCCACAGGTGATCTTCTACGGCCTGGGCGCCACGATCGGGGCGATACTCAACGTGCGGCAGTCGTTCGCCGCGCCGATGTTCGCACCGGTGCTCAACAACCTGATCGTGATAGTCACCTGTGCGGCGTTCGTCCTCGTGCCCGGACCGAGGCCGCCCACGGTCGGCGGGATCAGCGACGCCCAGGTCACGGTGCTGGCCGCCGGTACGACCCTCGGCGTTGTGATCATGACGTTCGCCCTGTTGCCGTCGCTGCGGGCGGTCGGCTTCCGCTACCGGCCGCGGCTGGATCTGTCCCACCCGGGGTTGCGCCAGGCAGTACGCCTGGCCGGCTGGACGCTGCTCTACGTGGCGGTCAGCCAGATCGGGTACCTGGTCATCGTGCGGCTGTCCAGCTCCGCAACGGCATATACCGTCTACACGTACGGATATCAGATCTTCCAGCTACCCTACGCAATCATCGCGGTATCAGTGATCACCGCGCTACTGCCACGGATGAGCGCGCACGCCGCCGACAATCGGCGTGACCTCGTCCGTCAAGATCTTTCCACCGGAATGCGTCTGGCCGCGGTCATGATCGTGCCTGCGGCGCTCATGTTGCTCGCGCTGGGACGCCCGATCGCGGTCACGGTCTTCAATCACGGCGCCGTGAGCTACGCCGGCGCCCTGCGGATCGGCGACACCCTCTCGGCCTTCGCCGTCGCCCTGGTGCCGTTCTCGTTGTTCCAGGTGCAGCTGCGTGCCTTCTACGCCCATCAGGACAGCCGTACACCCGCGCTGATCAACATAGGCGTCGTGGCTACCAATATCGTTTGTGCGCTTGTGCTGAGCTCACTGCTACCCGAGAAACACCGCCCGGTTGCGCTGGCGCTCGCCTTTGCCGCTTCCTACCTGGTAGGCGTCGCCGCGTCGACAACGCTGTTGCAGGCCCGTCTCGACGGCATCGACGGCGGGCGGATCTCTCGCATGCTCACCCAGGTGACCATCGCCGGAGGCCTGAGCGCGGTGCTGGCGGCCGTGGTTGCCTGGGGAGTGCGCGTGATCATCGGTACTGGCTGGCTCGGATCCGGCGTAAGTGTGCTCCTCGCCTGTGCGGTTGGGGTTATGATCTATCTCACGGCTATTGTCAGGATGCGACTGGCGGAGATGGCGGCGCTTGTCACGACCGTTCGTGGTCGGTTCGGTTCCCGATCGGCGCACTGATCCCAATCGCGACTGGTGCAATCACCGATCGCCAGGCCGGAGACTCGTACACTGAACAGGCCGCATCCGGCTACGACAGCCGGGCGCGCCGGTGATGACGGAGGCACAGTGGTCGACGGGCACAACCGACCGCCGTTGGCTGACGTCAATGAAGATGTGACGAGCAGCTCGACCCGCGGGGCCGATACCATGGCGGTACCCGCGTCCTCCCCGCAGTCTTCGGACGAGACCGGCCCAATGCCGCCACCGGGGCCTGACACGCTACCGGTCAAGACCATGCTGGACGGCCGGTACCAGCTGCTGTCAGTGATGCACACACGTGGTCCGGTCACCCTGTGGCGTGGCGACGACCGCATTCTCGCCCGTTCCGTTGCCGTCCGTGTCGTGCAGCACTCCAAGCCGGATGCGCGTGACTCCGCGGCCGCGGCACGTGATCGCGCCGCCGAGATGCTGCTGTCCGCCGCCATTGGCTCCGGCCGGCTGGTTCATCCGGGCGCGGCGTCGACCTACGACGCCACCTCGACCACTACCGACACCGGCCCGGTGTCCTACGTGGTGAGTGAATGGGTGGAAGGCGTCTCCCTGCAGACGCTGTCCGCCGAAGGCCCGCTGCGGCCAGACCAGGCCGCCACCGTGATGCTGGCCGTCGCGCGGGTACTCGCCGCCGCACACGAGCGCGGCATCCACCATGGCGACCTGCGGCCCAGCGATGTCATCATCTCCGGGCACGGCATGGTCAAGGTGGTCGACCTCGGTACCGGTTCCGTCGTCGCCGCGCTGGAGAAGGGCGCCCACAGCCAGGACGAGCCATGGGCCGACTCGGCCGACCTCGCCACCGACGATGTCCGGGCAATGGGTGGTCTGCTGTATTCGGCGCTGACCGGACGGTGGCCGCTGAAACGCGAATGCGGGCTGCCCACGGCCCCGCGTACCAGTGACGGACGGACATGCTCACCGCGCCAGGTCCGGGCGGGCGTGCCGCGGAACCTCGACGCGCTCACCCTCGCCGTCCTCGGGGACGATCGGGCGAGCCGCCCGCCGATCGCGTCCGCCGCGGAGCTCGCCGAGGCGCTCGAGGAGATCGCGCCGCCCGAAGGCACCCTGGACCTCGGCCGGGTCCGTATCGACGACGAGCCGCCGATGACCCGGGCCATGACTCCAGGGCCCATCACCTCGGGGTACGCCACTGCCGGGTACGCGGCGGACGCTGCCGGGCTGGGCCCAACCGGCGGTCACGCGAGCGGCGGGTACCGCGGCGGCAACGAAGGGGGCGGCTATCCGGTCGGTGGCGGCCGTCTCGACAACGGTGCCTATCCGGGCGGAGGCCTGGGCCGACTGCCCGCGCGGCAGCGCGCCGCGGCCCGGCGCCGCGGCGAGTACGGCTCGCCCTACCGCCAGGGAACCTTCGCCTCACCACGCCGCGTCCTGGCAATCATGGTCGCGCTGCTGATCACCCTTACTCTGATCATTGTTGCGGCGATCGTGCTGACCCGGCAACCGCAACAGAAAACCCCGGCCCCGCTGCGGCCGACCGCGTCACCGACCACTCCGGTGGGTGTCCTTCTCCCGCCCCCGACCGCCACCGCGTTCGACCCCCAGGGGACGGACGGCGACGAGAACAACAGCGAAGCGCCGAAGGCGGTGGATGGGAACGCCGCCACGGCTTGGACGACGAGTGGCTACAACAACACCGACGGCAGGCAGTTCGGCGGGCTTCCCAAGTCCGGGGTAGGTCTTCGGCTGGACTTCGGCCAGCCTGTCACTATTCGTAAAATGACAATTACTTTTGGCGGCGGTCCAACCTCGTTCGAGCTGCGGGCCGGCGACGCGGTCGTCAACGACGTGAACAGCTACCCGGTCGTCGTCGGCGAGACCACCGCCGCGGCCGGCACAGCCGACGTGCAGGTACCGGCCGCGGCCGGTACCCACCGGTACTGGGTCGTGTGGCTGACCAAACTGCCGACGGTCTCTGACGGACGATTCAAGGGGTCGATCGTCGACATGTCCTTCCACTCCTGAAGCCGCGGCCCACCCGCGCGTCGTCCCATGACCTCTTCCGAGCCGCCCGCTGCCGAACCGCTCACGGTGGACATCGACGACGCCGCGCCCGTCCCGGCGACAGACCGGACCAGGCGGGATCAGGAGCTGCTTCGTCGGCACGCCGCCGGGGACCCGGAGGCGTTCGCCGCGCTGGTTCAGGCCCACGGCAACCGCATGTGGACGGTCGCGGTCTGCATGCTGCGGGACCGCGAGGACGCCGCTGACGCCGTCCAGGAGGCCATGCTCTCGGCCTACCGAGGTGCTGCCGCCTTCCGGGGGGAAGCGTCGGTGGCGACGTGGCTGCACCGCATCGTGGTCAACGCCTGCCTGGACAGGCTGCGCCGCCGTGCGGCCCGACCGCAGGTCCCATTGCCCGCGGACGGCAGGGGTGAACTGGCCGAACCACGCGATGTCATAGCTGAGGGCGAGACCCGGCTGGCCATCCACGCCGCGCTCAGCCAGCTGCCGGAGGCACTGCGGCTCGCGGTGGTACTCGTCGACATCCAGGGTCATTCGGTCGCGGACGCTGCCACGCTGCTCGCGGTGCCGGTGGGCACAGTGAAAAGCCGGTGCGCGCGAGGGCGCGCAAAACTGGCTGTAATGCTCGACTACCTGTCTCCCGGGAACCCTGCGGCCTTCGATTCCGTCAGTGAGAGCAGGCACGTCAATGCGTCCGAGGCGGCCGGAGGAGGTGACCGGCAATGATAGCTGATCAACATCCGGATGTTGAGCGCCTCGACGCCTACGCCGAGGGCAGCGCCGACGCCGACGGCAACGGTTCGTCATCCGGCGTGGCGCTGCATATCGGGGCCTGCCCGCAGTGCCGCGAAACCGTGACCGCGCTGCGGCGGGTGCGCCGGGAGCTGGCGGCGCTCGCGTCAGTGACCATGCCTGAGGATGTCGCTGAAAGGCTGCGCGCCACTCTGGTTTCGGAACGGAACGGCCGGTTGCCCGGCAGTCGCGATTCGGCCGCCGGGCAACCGGCCCCATCCGGCTCATGGCGACCGGGCCGGCATCCAGGCCGCATCCACGGCCGGCTCAGCAGCCGGCCCAACGGCGGACCGCGGTTGGGCCGGCCCACGCGGATCCCAGCCTGGTTCACGGCGGCGACCTGTCTGATCATTGTTGTGGGCATGGTCGGCCTCATGGTGGCGCTGGCCCGCCAGCCCGGCCAGAGCGTGGCCAGTGCGAGCGGCGGCGAGTTGCCAGCACCACTGACGGCACCGTTGCCGGCGCGGGCTCCTGCCTCGGACGCGGGAGACAGATCCGCCGGTGAGGCCGCGTCCTCGCCGGTCTCGGACGCGGCCGGGCCCGCCATCCTCGCGCACACCGGACATCCGGTGAGCATGGCCGAAATTCCCCAGCACGCGCTCGATCTGGTAACCGGGCGGATACCGGGCACGTTGCGGGCACCGCTGCGTGAATATGACGCCGCCACAGCCGGCCCATCCACCGCGGTCGCCGCTGTCATCACCGAACTGACCCGGCCGGATCTGCGCCTGTGCTATCTCAGCCTGGCCACACAGATAGGCGGGAGCATCGCCGCCCTCGATCTGGTGACCTTCAACGGCCAGCCAGCCGTCCTGGTCGTCCTGTCCGTCCCGACCGCCGCCGACCAGCTCCGGGTGATCGTGCTCGACGAACGGTGCAGTGTCGCCAACCTGGCGGCAGCCCTGTGGTACAGCACAACCGCCTCCCAGTAATGCTCTTTTCTCGGTCGCTACCGGCGCGATGATGTCCTTGGAGCGCCCGGCAACAGGGGTGTGGATCAAGGAGCGGGGCTGGGGTGCGTAGATCGCGAGGCGGCGGAGGGAGCCATCCTGGTCCTTGGGGTGGCGACCGACGACAACACAGCGAGGTGCGTGCCCCAGCCCCGCGACGCCGCGTCCCCTATTGCCGGGCGCTCTTACGCTCCTGACCGGGCCGAGCCGGAGTGTGACCGATTCCCCGGGAATCGGGTGTGCGGCGGAACGGTTGTGGCATGCGCACGGCCTCGCCGGCAGCCGCCGGCGACCTGAAAGGACAGGTGGAGATGTGACCGCGCAGAGCAACGGGAATGGATCGAACAGTCCGGATGTGCACGACGTCGTGATCATCGGATCCGGCCCGGCCGGCTATACCGCGGCGATATACACGGCACGCGCGAACCTGCGCCCGCTGGTCTTCGAGGGGGCCGTCTCAGCCGGAGGCGCGCTGATGACCACGACAGAGGTGGAGAACTTCCCGGGCTTTCCCGAGGGCGTCCAAGGCCCCGAACTCATGGAGAACATCCGCGGCCAGGCCGAACGGTTCGGCGCGGAACTCGTCGCCGACGACGTCACCGCGGTCGACCTGCGGGCTGACCCAAAGATCATAACCGTGGCGGATGAGACCCACCTGGCCCGCACCGTGATCATCGCCACCGGTTCGTCCTACCGCATGCTGGGCATCGCGGACGAGGCCCGCCTCCTTGGGCACGGCGTGTCCGCATGCGCGACCTGTGACGGATTCTTCTTCAGGAACCAGGACATCGTCGTCGTCGGCGGCGGTGACTCGGCGCTGGAGGAGGCAACGTTCCTGACCCGCTTCGCCCAGTCCGTGACGATCGTCCATCGCCGGGACCGGCTGCGGGCAAGCGCGATCATGCAGGAACGCGCCAAAGCCAACCCTAAGATCCGCTTTCGCTGGAACGCGGTGGTTGTGGCCATCCGCGGCGAGGACAAGGTCACCGGCATCGAGGTGCGCGACACCATCACGGGGGAGACCGCGGAGATCCCAGCGACCGGCCTGTTCGTCGCCATCGGCCACGAGCCCCGGTCGGAGCTTGTCCGCGGGCAGCTCGAACTTGACGACGCCGGGTACATCATGGTGGACCACCCTTTGACCAGCACCAGCCTTCCGGGTGTCTTCGCCTGCGGCGACGTCGTCGACCACATCTACCGGCAGGCCATCACAGCGGCGGGCACCGGGTGCGCGGCGGCGCTGGACGCGGAGCGTTGGCTGGCCGCGCGGGAAGACAGCGGCGAACCCATACCGCGGGTACCCGCGGAGGCGGTAGCGCCGTAGGAGCGCCCGGCAACGAGGTGCGTGCCCCAGCCCCGCGATAACCCCGGCGATGCCGCGTCCCCTGCTGCCGGTCACTCCCAGTGCCAGCCGTCGCCATGGGTGCCCCAGGATTCAAGATTGTCGAGATCCTGAAGGTCTTCAGAGGCCTGATCCGGTGGCGTCGTCCTGACGCCGTCCCGGTAGCAACGATCAAAAGGAGATCATCATGGCAGGGATAACCAAGCCCGTCACCGACAGCACATTCGCTGATGAGGTGCTGGGAAGCAGCGTGCCCGTCCTGGTCGACTTCTGGGCGGAGTGGTGCGGGCCGTGCAAGATGATCGCTCCGGTTCTCGAGGAGATCGCGGCCGAGCATGGCGACAAACTGCGCGTCGTCAAGATCAACATCGACGAAAACCCACAAATTGCCCGAAAGTACCAAATTATGTCAATACCCACCATGGCGGTTTTCGTGAACGGCGAGGTGGACAAGAGCATCGTCGGCGCGAAGCCGAAAGCGGCTCTTCTGCGAGATCTTTCCGCCTACATCTGAGAACCCGTTTTTAGATCTTCATTCGGGAGAGCTCAGGGTCCCCGGATAGCGGCTTCACCGCTATCCGGGGTTAGCCTGTGTCCCCGTGACCCGTCCGTCAGTAGATCCGAGTGGTAACCGTGGGACGAGACTGCTGCGTCTCGGCGACCGTGATCCCTCCGTCATCGAAGTACGCGCCGCATTGATCTCCCTGTCGTTCCTGCCGGCCGCGCCACGCCAACCAGCCACATCGCCGGTGCCTCCGGAAGACCGGAGACTGCGCGACCGTAGCTCCTTCACCCAGCCGGGAGCCCAGGTCACGGACCCTGCCGACACGCGCAGGCCCGATCCGGCACCGGCCGACGGGTCCCTGTTCGACGAGGCCCTGGATGACGCCGTCCGCGCGTTTCAACAGAGCCGAGGCCTGTCCGCGGACGGCGTCATCGGCCCGGACACCTTCCGGGTGCTGGATGAGGCCCGTCGCAAACTCGGCGACCGCCTGCTGTACCACAGCATCAACCATCCCCTTATCGGAGACGATGTGGCAGCGCTACAGGAACGGCTGTCGAACATGGGATTCGACGTGGGGCGGGCGGACGGCATCTTCAGCTCGCAAACGGAGACGGCGCTGAAGGACTTCCAGCACAACCGGGGACTGGAGCCGGATGGCCGCTGCGGACCGTTGACGCTGCGGGAGCTGAAGAAGCTGGAACGAACCGTTGTCGGAGGCCGCCCGGATGTGCTCCGGGAGTCCGTACGACTGCTCCAGCGGGGTCCCTCCCTGCTCGGAGTCGTGGTCGCGATCGACCCCGGGCACGGCGGGGAAGATCCGGGGGTCACCGTCGGGAATCTGTGCGAACGTGACCTCATGGCTGATCTTGCCTCTCGGCTCGAGGCACGGCTGTTGACCTCGGGGCTGGAGGCGTACCTCCTGCATGGTCCGCACGAGTCGCCAGACGACTCCGAACGTGCGCATCGGGCCAACGAAATCGGCGCCGACCTTCTCCTGTCGTTGCATGTGGACGCGGGCAGGTCCCCGTGGGCGCAGGGAGTGTCGTCCTACTACTATGGCCACGCCCGAGGATCATCAGCCGTGGGTGAACGGCTGGCCGGACTTGTGCAGAAGGAACTCGTATCACGCACTGATCTCGTCGACTGCCGCACCCATGCCAAGACCTGGGAGCTTCTCCGGCGGACGTTGATGCCGACCATCCGCACGGACCTTGGCTACCTCACGAACGCGCACGACGCCGCGGCGCTCGAGTCGCCGGAATTTCGGGCCACCGTCGCCGAGGGCATTCTCGCCGCGGTACAGCGCCTGTTCCTGCCGCCGGATCTCGACCCACCCACAGGACAGCTACGGGTACCGACACTTGCCTCGCGTACGGTCCGCTGAGACCTCGCGCACGGCCATGTGCGCCGCCCGCCGCCGGGCCAACACGGCCATCCCCTGTCGGCCATCCGCCCGGAAAAACAGCTGCCAGGGGACGGTCAGCCCGCGGGCGCTGTTCCGGCGGTGCTGCCGACCTGGCGCAGCATGCCCTCCGGCGCCATCGAACCGAGCAGCCGCTCGAGCGCGACCTCGACCTCCTCTCGCCAGCTCACGGCGTTCTTGACCTCAAGCCGTAGCCGTGGCCAACGGTGGTGCGGCCGGACCGTCTTGAAACCCACGGCAAGCAGGTACTCGGCGGGCACAACGCACCGGGTTCCCTCGCCCCGCAGATCCCCAAAGGCCTCAACAGCGCGGAAGCCACGACGCACCACGTCCTTGGCCACCGACTGGATGAGGACACGTCCCAGGCCCTGCCCGACGAAGTCATCCAGGATCTTCGCAGTCATAAGAAGCACGGCGTCCGGGCTGACGGGACTCGTCGGGAAGGCCACCGATCGGGGCACATACGCCGGCGGTGCGAACATCACGAACCCGGCCGCGGCGCCGTCCACATAAATAATCTTCCCGCAGCTGCCCCACTCGAGGAGGGCCGAGGAGACCCACGCTTCCTTCTCCAGCTCGGTGCCTCCGGCCTCCTCCGCTCGACTGCGGGCGACCGGGTCCAGCTCCCAGAAAACGCAGCGGCGGCAGCGCCGCGGCATGTCGTCAATATTGTCGAGAGTGATGTTGGCAATGCGACGGCTCATAGCACAACGTTCCAGGTGGCCAGAGTTCCAGCGTCAACGTCACCACTGACATCTCTCACGCAACCAGGTTAAGGCATCCAATGTGGATCTTTTTCGAAACGTGGCAGGAGGTGAGACGGACAACGTCACGAGCCAACCGACCAGCCCCGCACCTGCTCGTTCCCAGCCCGGCAGCATGACGCGGGGCGCGGATCGGGCAGGTAGTCCCGTGAGATCAGTGGACCCTGAACCGGGCGGAGCTCGACCGATGATCCAGAAAGAGACCGGCGCGGCGCGGCGCGACGTCAAATGATCATTTTGCGCAATCGACCTGCGATGTTCCACGTGAAACGCCCGCGGCAGGCGGCCCCGACCAGAACGCCACGGCGGCGCATGGCGTGAGTGTCCAGCTCGCGGCGCGAGTCGAAAAATCCACGACGGGCTTTCGGTGGAGCCGGCGATCGGTCGGACAGCACCCGGCCGCTCATTCCACCGCGGATCCTGATTCCGCTTCCGAGGCCGTCATCACCGCGACGATCCGCTCCAGGTCCTCGATGCTCCCGAACTCCACAGTGATCTTTCCTTTGCCGCGCCCCATGTCGACCTTCACGCGGGTGTCGAAACGGTCGGACAGGCGAGCGGCAAACTTGCCCAGAACGGGGGGAACAACCCGGGGAGCGCGGGGAACCGTCTTGCGCGGCCCCTCCTCGCCCAGCGCCACGATCTCCTCGACAGCCCGGACGGACAGGCCCTCGGCGACGATACGGGTGGCGAGGCGATCCTGCGAATCAGGATCCCCCAGCGACAACAGAGCCCGAGCATGGCCCGCGGAAAGCACCCCGGCTGCCACCCGGCGCTGGACGGCCGGCGGCAGACCCAGCAACCGGATCATGTTGGTGACGTGGGACCGCGACCGGCCGAGTTTCCCGGCAAGCTCCTCGTGGGTGGCGCCGAAGTCACGCAGGAGCTGCTCGTATGCCGCCGCTTCCTCAAGGGGGTTGAGCTGTTGGCGGTGCAGGTTCTCCAGCAGCGCGTCCCGGAGCATGGCGTCGTCGGTGGTGTCCCGCACGATGGCGGGAATCTGGCTGAAGCCCGCGAGCCGGGATGCCCGCCATCGCCGTTCTCCCATGACCAGCTCGTAGCGCCCAGGCATGATCTCGCGGACGACTATGGGCTGGAGCAGGCCGACTTCACGCAGGCTCGCAGCCAGCTCCTCGAGCGTCTCCTCATCAAAATGCGTCCGCGGTTGACGGGGATTCGGCGTGACCGAGTCGACCGCGATCTCCCGGAAGGTCGCGCCATGAACCGGTGTCGGCCCGGTCCTCAGCCCGAAACCGCTGTCGATGCCGATGTCGGCACCGTCCATGGCGGTCGGGATCAGCGCTCCCAAGCCTCGCCCCAGTCCACCCCTGCGCACTGTCACAGTCCCACCCCATTCGGCTCGAAGCCTCGCTCGGCAAGCTCGCGCGCGGCGGCCAGGTAGGACAATGATCCCCGCGAGGCAGGGTCGTAAGTCAGGACCGACCGGCCGTAGCTCGGCGCCTCGGCGATCCGCACATTACGCGGGATGGTCGTGCCCAGTACACGGGGCCCGAAGTGCTCCTTGACCTCGTGGACGACCTGGTCCGCCAGCCGCGTCCGCGAGTCGTACATGGTCAGGATGATGGTGGACAGACGCAGATCCGGATTGAGGTGGGCCTGCACGAGTTCGACGTTGCGGAGGAGCTGTCCGAGGCCCTCGAGCGCGTAGTACTCACACTGGATGGGGATCAGCAGTTCCTTGGCCGCCACCAGCGCGTTGACCGTGAGGAGCCCCAGGCTCGGGGGACAGTCCACGATGATGTAGTCGACATCCTGCTTGAGCCCGGCAATCGCCCGCCGCAGGCGAGTCTCCCTCGCCACCACCGAAACCAGTTCGATCTCGGCGCCAGCGAGGTCGATGGTGGCCGGAGCGCAGTACAGGCCCTCGGATTCGGCGGACTGCACCACGACCTCGTCAAGTGGCCGATCCCCGAGCAGAACCTCGTAAATGGATGGGACACCGGACCGGTGGTCAACGCCGAGAGCAGTCGACGCGTTTCCCTGGGGGTCCAGGTCGATACACAGGACCCGGCATCCGTGCATGGCCAGCGCGGCCGCGAGATTCACCGTCGTGGTGGTCTTCCCGACCCCGCCCTTCTGGTTGGCCACCGTAATGATGCGCCGTCGGGTAGGCCGCGGAAACGGCCGTCGTCGTTCCATGGTCAAGGCTTCCACTGCCGCCGCTGCCGCCGCTCCGATAGGGGTGGATGGATCATGAGAGTCCAGCGGTGGAGCCGAGGACCGACGCGCGGTCCGTCCCGCACCCATGGACGTGTTGCTTCCCCGCGACGCTGTTTCACGTGGAACGTGAGTGTCCACGTGCACGCTGCGCCTCCCGTTCTCGCCGTGCTTCACGCGTTTTCCTACTTCCCTGCCGGCGCCCAGGCTCAGGTGCGCCACAAACGGCGCGCAACACGGTGGCCGGCTCCGAAAGCCGCCCGACTCCGCACTTCACGACGTCCACCTCGCACCAGCCCTGGGCATCCAGCTCACCTCGCGCGACCGACAACTCCTCGACAACGCGCGAACCGCGCAGTGCAAGCATGACACCGCCCGGTTCCAGCATCGGCACGAGCATCGCGCCCAGCCGTCCCAGGGGCGCGAGAGCCCTTGCGACGGCAACATCAAACTCGTGGCCTTCCACGGTAGTGCCAATGTTGGGCGCGCGTCCCCGGACAACCGTGACCCGCCCCTCAAGTCCGAGCCTCGCCACCGCTTCGTGCAGAAAGACGCACCGGCGCTGCATCGGCTCAAGAAGCGTCACCCTGATGTCCGGGCGGGCGAGCGCGAGTGGAATCCCGGGCAGGCCTGCGCCGCTCCCCACGTCCACCACGGTGCTTGCTGGTCCGACTGCCTCCTCGACCACGGCGCTGTTCAACAGGTGACGATCCCAGATCCGATCGGTCTCACGCGGACCGATCAGTCCGCGTTCGACGCCGGCCGAGACAAGGATGTCGGCATACACACAGGCGAGGTCAAAAGCGTCTCCGAAGACGTCACGAGCAACGGCCGGCGGGCCGGGCACAGGCACCATGCGACCAGCATCCTCGCTGCCCGGATCGGGAAGCCTCACGGAAGGCCGGAGCGGCCGGAGCGCGGCCA
>NZ_CAKJTM010000003.1:119665-148360 GCF_917627345.1 Protofrankia sp. CiP3
GCTGGCGGGCTGCTTCAGGGGCCGGATGCCGGTGTCTACCGAAGCATCAGCCGGTCAACGCACCGCAGGGTCTGTTCTCACCGGCCTGTCCAACGATAGCGGGACTCGGGCCGGCCGGTAGTACCGTAACGCTGCGTCCGGCTGGCGAGGTGCTGGCCGGCGAGGTGCTCAAGATAGCGCCTGGCCGTGACACGGGAGATACCGACGACGTCAGCGACCTCCACCGCGGACAGCGGAGCGCCAGCGGCCCGGAGCTGGCCGATCACCATATCGAGTGTCACCGCGGACAGGCCCTTCGGTGCCTCGGCGGGAATCGGTTCACGCAGCGCGGCCAGCGCCCGGTCGACGTCATGCTGAGCCACGCCCCCGGGGCCGGGCTGTACGCCCGTCCCGGCGATCCGCCGACGGTAGTCGACGTAGCGCTCGAGCCGCTCCCGGAAGGTCGCGAAACTGAACGGCTTGAGCAGATACTGAACCACGCCGTAGGCAACGGCTGTCCGCACCACCGCGAGATCGCGGGCGGACGTGACGGCGATGACATCGACCGGCGCCCCGCGCCCGCGCAGCGCGCGGCAGACATCCAGACCGCCCATGTCCGGTAGATAGAAGTCGAGCAGCACCAAGTCGACCGGGGTCTGCGCAACGAGCCGTAACGCCTCACCGCCACGGTCGGCCACACCCGCGACAGCGAAGCCCGGTATCCGCTCGACGTAGGTTTGATGCGCTTCGGCGATCAGCGGGTCGTCCTCCACCACCAGGACGCGGATGCCCCCGCCGGGCTCAACGGGCCTGGTCACCGCGCCTGCCCTCACGGCACTGCCCGCACCGCGGGCAGTGCCCCCACGACCGGTTCGAGCGGGAGCCGGACGGTGAAGACCGCTCCGCGGTCGTTGGTGACATCAATCCGGCCGCCATACCTGGCCACAACCTGCTGGACCAGGGCGAGCCCGAGGCCGCGGCCGTGGAGCGCGCCGCCGGCCTTGGTCGACCAGCCACGCGCGAACGCCGCCGCCGTCCGGGCCGGCTCCAGGCCGGGACCGCTGTCGGCTACCCGGACCACCAGCTCCTCCCGCTCCCCCTCGCCGTCCTCCCCAGTCACCTCACCTACGATCCGGACCGTCACCGCGACCCACCGCGGCGGTTGCCCGGCCAGCGCGGCGTCCACGGCGTTGTCCACAAGATTGCCGACCATGGTGACGAGCGCACGCGGGTCGACCGGGGTGGCATACGGCTGGGTAGCGTGCAACTGGGTGTCATCGGTGATGACGAAATCAATGCCGTGCTCATGTGCCTGCGCGGCCTTACCGAGCAGCAGCGCGGCCAGAACAGGTTCGTCCAGGGCGGTCAGCAGCCGGTCGGCGAGCTGCTGGGATGCGGCGAGCTCCTCGGTCGCGAACTCGATGGCCTCCTGTTCCCGGTTCAGCTCAATGAGGGTCACGACGGTATGCAACCGGTTGGCGGCCTCGTGGGCCTGAGCACGCAGCGCATCGGCGAACCCGCGTACGGAGTCAAGCTCACCGGTGAGCGCCAAGAGCTCTGTCGAGTCACGCAGTGTCGTCACAGTTCCCAGCGGACGGCCATCGCGGCTGGCCGGTGTCTGGTTGACCGCGAGCACCCGGTCACCGGCCAGGTGGATCTCGTCGGTGGCCCGTCGCCCAGAATCCAGCAGCTCGGCCAGGGAGCCCGCAACGAGCAGGTCACGCACTGGCCGGCCATCTGCCATCGCGGGCAGACCCAGCAACCGCACGGCCTCGTCGTTGGCGAGCAGCAGCCGGTGGTCGGTGCCGACGACCAGTAAACCTTCCCGCACCGCGTGCAGGACCGCCTCGTGATGCTCATACAGCCGGACGATCTCTGCTACGCGCAGGCTCCTGGTCTGGCGCCGCAGCCGCCTGCTGACCAGCACCTCACCACATGCCGCGAGGATGAGCACCGCAGCCGCGGTTCCGATCAGCACCGGCAGCTGGCGTCGCAGCGTGGCGGAGATCCGCTCGAGGGTGATCCCGGCTGCCACCATGCCGGCAACATCTCCTCGCTCGTCGAGGACGGGCACCACCGCCCGAACGGATGGTCCGAGCGTGCCGGTGTAGGTCTCCGTGAACGCCTTGCCACGCGCGGCAGCCGCAATGTGGCCCACGAAAACGCCGCCGATCCGAGCCGGGTCCGGATGGGTGTAGCGCACACCAGCCGGACTCATCACCACAACGAAGTCCACCCCGGTCGCACGGCGGGTCGCTTCGGCACGGGGCTGCAGCGTGGCACTCACATCAGGGGACCGCAGTGCCGCCACGAGCCCCGGCGACTGGGCGAATGCCGTGGCGACGGCCAGTGCCTTACCGCGGGCGGCATCCCGTTCTCCGCGCCTGGCCTGGACAACGAACGCTGCCGTCGCGGCGGCAACAAGCACGGTAACGACGATGACCTGGACGACCAGCACCTGCCCGGCGAGGCTGCGCCAGCATAATCGCCGCACCCACCGAGGCCCGGGGTACGAATGATCATAAATCCGCCGCACGCATCCCAGTGTGACCCCGGTCATCCAGTCCTGTCGTCGGTCATGGGCCGCCGCCATGACCGATATGAACGAAAGCGCGGGATGCCCTGTGACTGCTGTCACTGTTCGGCCCAGTCGACAACAGATCGGCGGTCCTCGCTGGCGAGACGAGGCTCCGCCGGTAGAGGAGGAACCGATGACCGTCCATGCGCCCGCCGCCAGCAACGGTGTCCGAAGGAGCTGGTACCGCCAGCTCTACCCGTGGGTCCTGATCGGCATCGCGGCTGGTATCGCCGTGGGAGGTCTTTTTCCGAAGCTCGGAGAGAACCTGCAGCCACTTGGCACGACATTCGTCGACGCAATCAAGATGATTGTCGGCCCGATCATCTTCTGCACAGTCGTCGGAGGAATCGCGCAGGTCGGTGATCTGCGTCGGGTCGGCCGCCTCGGCCTGCGAACGATCGGGTACTTCGAGTTCGCCACCACCCTCGCTCTGATTCTCGGCCTGGTGGTCATGAATGTGCTCCAGCCGGGGAAGGGCGTACATGCCAATGCCAGGACGATCTCGGTTTCGAAAACGGTCGGCAGTTATATCTCGCAGGGTAAGGACCCAGGCTGGGGGCACTACCTCACCGACCTTGTGCCCAACAGCGTGGTCGGCGCCTTCGCGAACGGTGCCACGCTCCAGATCCTGTTCTTCTCGGTACTGTTCGGCATCGCCCTCAATCTGAGCGGCCCCACGAGCACGCCGATCGCGTACGGTATCGAGCGGCTGAGCAAGGCACTGTTCCAGGTGCTGCGGATCATCATGTATGCAGCCCCGGTCGGCGCCTTCGGCGCGATCGCCTTCACGACCGGCAAGTACGGACTACATACGTTGAAAAGCCTCGGAAAGCTGATCGCGATCTTCTACGGAACATCGGCGTTTTTTGTGATCGTCATACTCGGCGTCATCGCCGCGGCATGCGGGATAAACATGCTGAAACTCCTCCGCTACCTCAAGGACGAACTACTGATCGTCCTTGGTACGTCATCATCCGAGTCGGTGTTGCCGCAGCTCATGCGCAAGCTCGAACACGCCGGCGCACCGCACCAGATCGTCGGGCTCACCGTGCCGACCGGATATTCGTTCAACCTTGACGGCACCTGCATCTATCTGACGCTGGCCGCACTCTATGTTGCCCAGGCCCTCGACATCGGGCTGTCCCTCGGTCAGCAGCTCGCCATCATCGGCGTGCTCCTGCTCACCTCCAAGGGCGCTGCGGGAGTCACCGGCTCCGGGTTCATCATCCTGGCCGCCACCCTGTCCACAGTGGGAACAATCCCGGTCGCGGGCATCATGCTCATCTTCGGCATCGACCGGTTCATGTCCGAATGCCGTGCGCTCACCAATGTCTGCGGCAACAGCCTCGCCACCCTTGTGATCGCACAATGGGAGGGTGCTCTCGACACGGACAGGATGAACCGTGTCCTGAACGGCGAGCTGATCCCCTCCGTCGGTGACCTGGCCGAGGCCGATCCCGTACCACTCGGGGTCCGCCCGCTGGAAGTCCCTACGGGCGGGACCGCGGCTTCCAGCACCAGCACCGGGCCACTCGCGCCGCTGGTCCTCACAAACCCCGGCAGCCCGACGGCGCGGCGGTGACAATGTTTGTTTAGAGCGCCCGAGGACAGGGCGTTCGATCAGTGAGCGGCTCATCCGCGCTTGTCTGCCGTGTTCGGCGGATCACGGCAGACAGGCGGAAAACAGACAGGAACGCAGTCAGCCCACGGGGAGAATGACCACCCGGCGCTGGGGGTCTTCCCCTTCGGACTCACTGGCCACACCGTCCAGCGTCGCGATGAGGTCATGAACGACCTTGCGCTCGAACGGCGTCATCGGCTTCAGCTTCTCCGGCTGGCCGCCGGCCCGCACCCGCGCGGCGACCGCTGTGGCGAGCTCTCGCAGTTCGGCACGGCGCCGGGCACGGTGACCACCGACATCCAACATGAGCCGGCTGCGAACGCCGGTCTTCTGGAGCACCGCGAGCCGGGTGAGCTCCTGCAACGCCTCCAGTGTCTCCCCCCGGGCACCCACCAGGAGCTCCAGGCCCTCCCCCACGACTGCGACGACAGCCCGCTCCCCCTCCACATCGAGGTCGAGGTCACCGTCCATGTCCACGATGTCGAGCAGAGCCTCCAGATAGTCCGCCGCGATCTCGCCCTCCTGCTCCAGATCGGCGATACGCTGCCGACCGTTCACAGGCGTCTCAGCGGCCAGGGCCGGGGCCGGAACCGGGTCACCGCCCTCGGTAGCCCCGGCGCTGTCAGCGGTCAGCTCGGGTGCCGAACCAGTCATCAGAACAGCTCCTTCGAGGGTAGACGTCTGTTGCCGGAGGTCCGGCGGGCGAGAATCCGATGGCCGCGGGAGCCGGTCAACGCCGCCCCCCGGGCCGCCCGCCCTTCCCGCGCCGCTTGGCGGGACGGGAACCGCCGGGGGGACGCCGTGCGCCAGCCGCCACCCCGGGTGCACCCGCCGAATGGGTCTTGGCTTCGCCGTCCGGCACCGTCCGGTTGTCCTGGACGGAACCGTTCTCGGCCGCTGGCGACACCCTGCCAGCCGTGTTGCCAGCCACCGTGGAAGGCCGCCCGTTGCTTCCGGGCGAACGGGTGCCGGGCGGAGCCTTGCCGGTGGACTTGTTCGTGCCCTTGGTCAGGGATGCCGCGGGCGAGGGATCGGCGGACGAATCCGAGGCCGGCGCGTCCGCGGTGGGCTTGGGACGGTTCTTGGCCTTCGCCGTGGGACGGGCACCGGGCGCCGGGCGTGCTCCGGGCGCGGGCCGCGCCGGCGGCTCGAGCGTCTTGCCCTTGGCATTGCCGGTCTCCACCCGGGCGCCGGGCACGCGCCCGTTCGCCGCCTGCGGCAGCAGCGGCGGCATCTTCTTGATGACAAAGAACTGCTGGCCCATGCTCCACAGGTTGGTGGTGAGCCAGTAGAGCAGGACAGCGATCGGGAAGCGGAAGCCGAACACCGCCAGCATCACCGGCGAGCCGTAAAGCAGCACCTTCTGCACCATGGCCTGTTGCGGGTCAACGGACCCGGCCCGCGCCATGATCTGTTTCTGGGTCAGGAACGTGGTCGCGCCCATGAGCAGGATCAGGACGACCGCAAAAATCTTGACGTTCGTCCCGTTGGCCTGGACGAAGTCGAGAAAGCTCGATGACGAGGTGAACGAGGTCGACAGTGAGACACCGAGCAGCTTGGCCTCGGCGATCTGCTGTACCTGATGGGCGGACAGCCCCACCCGAGGCGCCCACTCCAGCAGGCCGCCCGGCCGCATCACCGGCTGAAGATGGCTGAACACATGGAACAACGAGATGAACAGCGGGATCTGCAACACGATCGGCAGACAGCCGAGCAGCGGGTTGCCATGCTCCTTCTGCAAGGCCATGATCTCAGCGTTCATCCGCTGCTTGTCATGCCCGTGCTTCTCCCGGATTTCCTTGATCTTGGGCTGCATCAGCTGCATCGTCCGCTGCGACTTCACCTGCCGGACAAACAGAGGAAAGATCAGAATACGGACACAGACCACCAGCAGGACAACGGAGAACGACCACGCGAAGAAGCTGTCCTGACCGAAGATCGGCCCGAAGCCACCATGGAAGAAGACGATCGCGTGTGCCGCGAGATGGTAGAGGGGATCCAACACTGGCCTGTCTCCTTAGACCCTCGTGCCACGGCTGGCCCTCGTGCCAGGGTGGGACGCGGTCGGCTTGTGCGGGTGCTTGGGGGCGCGGCCCGAGCCCGGGTCGCGCGTCGGGACCACATTGCGCGTCGGGACCGGGTCATAGCCGCCGACGGACATCGGCTGGCACCGCAGCAGCCGGTATGCGGTCAACAGACCGCCTCGGACTCCCCCGTAACGGCGCACCGCCTCAAGTCCGTAGGCGCTGCAGGACGGCTCGAAGCGGCAGACGCCTGTAGTGCGCCCAGAGCAGGCCGTCCGATAGATTCTGATCATAGTAAGCAGCAGCCAGGCAAGTGGGCTGCGTACCGTACCGTCAGAACCACGAGACACCCGCGGCGCGATCGTGGCCGCGATGTGGGTCGCCACGGCCAGGTCAGCCGCCGTGAGCAGGCCGAGCAGGAGAAGACCGCAGGTGCCCGTAGTCATCGACGGTGCCGGTCGACAGCTGCGGCGGGCCTGTCCCGCTGCCCGGATGCGCTACCGGAGCGGCCGCGGGACGCCCGCTCGCGCAATGCCCGGTCGAGGGCACGACCGAGCTCAGCCGAGGATGCGGTGGCGCTGTCCGGTAAGGCACGCACGATCACCAACGTCCCTGGCGGTACCTGATCCAATCGGGCGCGCATCTGCTCGCGAAGCCGCCGACGGACCCGGTTGCGGACGACGGCATTGCCCACCTTGCGGCCCACGGCAAAACCCACCCGTGGGGGAGAAAGAGCGGCCGGTTCATTCACGTTATCCACAGGGTGATGGCTGCCAGCCTTGTTGTCCACAGCCAGGCTGTGGACAACAAGCGGACCGCTGCGGATCCGGTGCCCACCGCGACCGACCTGGGCATGCTCGGCCCTGGTCCGGACACGATTCCGAACGGGCAGCATGACGCGGGAGGGATCGCGACGCGGTGAATCTCAGGCGGACAACTCGCTACGACCCTTGCGGCGACGGGCCGAGAGCACCGCGCGGCCGGCACGGGTCCGCATCCGGAGCCGGAACCCATGCGTCTTGGCACGCCGACGGTTGTTCGGCTGGAAGGTGCGCTTGCTCACAGAAGACTCCGGACGCCAGACGGGCAAAGGACAACAAGGACGGTGGCGGCGGCACGGGACACACCGAACAGCCCACGGTCGCCACAACCTGACGCCTGACACTATCAAGCCTCGCGTCACTCGGGCGGGAAGGGCGGTGACAGCCGCTGTCCGAGGCACCGGAGGGGCGCCACACCGGGTGGAGTGTCATGGTCGTACACAGCTGTGGACGACCATGTGGAGAACTATCCCCTCGGCGGGCACATCCAGCAGGTGTCCGACCGTCCGACCGTCCGGAGGAGCCTCGCTCGTGACCGACCTCAGCGCCGACCCATTCGCCGGCATGGCAGGCCCGGTGCCTGCCGGCGAACCAGATCTGTCCGCGGTATGGGGACAGGCTGTCGCCGGCGTGGCGGACGGTACCCTGTCAGGGCAGCAGCGGGCATGGCTGCGGCTGACCCGTCCACTCGGCTTGGTTCAGGACACAGCGCTGCTCGCCGCGCCGAACGAGTTCACCAAGGATCTGCTCGACTCCCGCCTCCGACCGTTTCTGTCCACAGCTTTGTCCACAGCCTATGGACGAGAAATCCGCGTCGCCGTCACGGTTGAGCACCTGCCCGACCCGGAGCCGATGACCGGGCCGATCATGCTGCCGGAGCCGGCGGCCACGCCCCCCCCCGCCGCCCGGATCACGCCGGGCCTCGGCCGCGACCCAGCGCCCAGAGCGTACGAACCGGCCCGGCTGAACCCCCGGTATGTGTTCGAGACGTTCGTTATCGGTGACAGCAACCGGTTCCCGCACGCGGCCGCTGTGGCCGTCGCCGAAGCGCCGGCAAAAGCGTACAATCCGCTGTTTATTTATGGTGACTCGGGGCTCGGTAAGACCCACCTGCTTCACGCGATCGGCCACTACACCCTGAAGCTCTACCCAGAGTCACGAGTGAAGTACGTGAGCTCGGAGGAGTTCACCAACGACTTCATCAACTCCATCCGGGACGACCGCCAGCAGGCCTTCCAACGCCGCTACCGCGACGTCGACGTGCTGCTCGTCGACGACATCCAGTTCCTGGAAAACAAGGAACGGACGCAGGAGGAGTTCTTCCACACCTTCAACGTCCTGCACGACACCGAGAAACAGATCGTCATCTCCTCCGACCGCTCCCCCAAGCAGCTGTCCGCGCTGGAGGACCGGCTGCGCAGCCGGTTCGAATGGGGTCTGATCACCGACGTCACCCCACCGGACCTGGAGACCAGGATCGCGATCCTGTCGAAGAAGGCCGCGACCGAGCGGCTGCCCGTCCCCGGTGACGTGCTGGAGTACATCGCCACGCATATCGAGCGCAACATCCGTGAGCTGGAGGGCGCGCTGATCCGGGTCGCGGCGTTCGCGAGCCTGAACAAGTCCCATGTCGACCGGACCCTGGCCGAGATCGTGCTGCGTGATCTCATCCCGGACGCGACCGACCCGGAGATCACCGCAGCGGCGATCATGAACGCGACCGCGACGTACTTCGGTGTGTCCATGGAAGACCTGTGTGGCACCTCCCGCAGCCGGGTCCTGGTCACCGCCCGACAGATCGCGATGTACCTGTGCCGGGAACTGACCGACCTGTCGCTGCCGAAAATCGGTCAGCACTTCGGTGGCCGTGACCACACCACGGTGATGCACGCGGACCGAAAGATCCGCGGGCTCATGGCCGAACGCCGTGCCATCTACAACCAGGTCACCGAATTGACGAACCGGATCCGGGCACAGACACGACAGGCATGAGCCGGGCGGATCCGGGGTAGGGAGCGGTCGCGTCAACCTCGGTGTACCGGTGGAGCCTTGTGCACAGCTTGTGGAAAACCCTGTGGAATGCGGGATGTGGGGGCGGGATCAGACACGTCTGATCCCGCCCCCACCGCGTGTCCGCAAACCGCTGCGAAGTCCCGGCGTAAGCGCTGCGTAGTGGGGACAGGCTGTGCAGAAACTGTGCACAAACAGTGGACAAACTCTGTACAGCGGGGGCACAGCTGGGGACAACCGGACCGGCAGTGGAAAACCACCGGCACTGTGCACAGCGTTACCCACAGCATCCGCACCGCTCAATCAGCCCTGTGAGCTGCGGATCGGCCTGGTTATCCCCAGTATCCACCGCCCCTACTATTACGACGGACTAGATCATTTTTCAGAAAACACAATCCAGAACCAGTGGGGCCTGGGGATAACGCGATAAAGATCGCTGATCAGTCACTTTCCGTCTTCGACGCGCTCCCCCGCCTCGGAGCGGCCCTGACCCGCCATGCCAGCCCCGCGGCGCACCCGGCGCGGGCGCCTGCGATGCTGGAACGCCTCAGCGCACGCGAACAGCACCATCCAGAAGGGCGAATCATGAAGTTCCGGGTTGAACGGGACGACTTCACCGATGCCGTGGCGTGGGCGGCGCGCACGTTGCCGACCCGTGCGACCTCCCAGCTTCAGGTCCTTGCCGGTCTTATGCTGGACGCGACCGGTCCAGCATTGAAGATCGCCGCTTTCGACTACGAAGTGGCCGCGCAGTGCGGGACAGCGGCGGCGATCGCCGAGGAGGGCCGGGCGTTGGTATCCGGTAAGCTCCTCGCGGAGATCACCAAAGCTCTTCCATCGGCGCCGATCGAATTGGCAACCGACGGTGCCCGAGTGGTACTTACCTGTGGTAGCGCGCGTTTCACCCTGCCGACCATGTCCGTCGACGACTACCCGACGTTGCCGCCGATGCCGGCGGTGACCGGTCACATCGAAGGGGCCGCTTTCGCCGGAGCTGTCTCCCAGGTCGCGGTGGCCGCGGGCAAGGACGACACCCTGCCGGTGCTCACCGGTGTCCGTCTCGAGATCAATGGCGAGACGCTCACGCTGGCCGCTACCGACCGTTATCGGCTTGCCGTCCGGAGAATGAAGTGGCGACCTACATCCGAAACGGTCGAGGGCATTGCGATGGTGCCGGCGCGTACGCTCAGCGACACGGCAAAATCGTTGTCAGGGTCCGGAGCGGAGGTCGCGATCGCGCTCGGATCGGGTCCGTCCGGGGAGGCTCTCGCCGGTTTCGCCGGTGGTGACAAGCAGACCACAACTCGTCTGGTGGACGGATCGTTCCCGGCCTACCAGCGTCTGCTGCCTGACAGCTCGCCGTTGACCGCGCAGATCGAGATCTCCCCGTTCGCCGAGGCCGTGAAACGTGTCGCACTGGTCGCCGCGCGTACCGCTCCGGTCCAGCTGGGTTTCACCGCCGATCATCTGGTTCTTGAAGCCGGCGCTGGTGGTGAGGCTCAGGCCCGGGAGAGCCTGCCGATCGGCTATGACGGACCAGACCTGTCGATCGCTTTCAACCCGGCGTACCTGCTTGACGGTCTGAACGCGGTGGAGTCCGACGTCGTCCACATCGGTTTCGCGAGCGCTGACGACGCGGAGGAAGCCGCCAAGAAGCCCGCGATCCTCACCGGCAAGGCACCTGATGACGGCGAGGTTCCCGACTACCGGTATCTGCTCATGCCGATCAGGCTGTCCGGGTGACGTGCATCTCACGCACCTGTCACTGATGGACTTCAGGTCCTATCCCGCGCTGGATCTGTTGCTCGCGCCCGGGGTGACCACGTTCGTCGGCTCCAACGGGCAGGGCAAGACCAACCTGTTGGAAGCCGTTGGCTATCTGGCGACGCTCGGTAGTCATCGAGTGGCCTCAGACGCGCCGTTGGTTCGACAGGGCGCGGCGAGCGCGGCTGTGCGCGCGCGGATAGTGCGAGGTGACCGGGCCGCGCTGGTGGAGCTTGAAATCATTCCAGGCCGGGCAAACCGGGCAAGGCTCAACCGGGTCCCGCTTGGCCGCCCCCGTGACGTCCTGGGGCTGCTGGTCATGGTGCTCTTCGCCCCGGAGGATCTCGCGCTGGTCCGAGGTGACCCGGTCGAGCGCCGGCGCTTCCTCGACGATCTGCTGGTGGCCCGGACACCACGGCTGGCCGGCGTGCTCGCCGACTACGACAGGGTGCTGCGCCAGCGGTCGACGTTGCTGCGGACGGCCGCGGCGGCCCGGCGCGGCGGCCGGACAAGCGATCTACGTACCTTGGACGTCTGGGACGCGCAGCTTGCCCGGTACGGGTCCGAACTGCTGGCGGCGCGTGGCGCGCTGGTCGAGGCGTTGCGGCCCAGGGTGGAAAACGCCTACTCGGCGGTGGCATCGTCCCCCGCGCCGACCCGGAGCCCGGCCTCGGTCTCGGCTGTCGGGGAGGTGACGCTGACCAGGCTTGAGTACCATTCGACGGTCCTCGCCGGACTTCCCGACCAGCCCCTGATCGGCCGTGCCCACAGCGGCTCCATCCCGGGCGAGCCCATTGCCGGCACGCCCGCCCAGGGCGGCCGGGCCGCCCTGGAGGAGGCGATGCTCGCCGAGCTCGCCCGGCTCAGGCCGAAGGAGATCGAACGCGGGGTGACCCTGGTCGGCCCGCACCGCGACGAACTGTTGCTGTTCATCAACGGCCGGCCAGCACGGGGATACGCGAGCCACGGTGAGTCGTGGTCGCTCGCGCTTGCGCTCAAACTGGCATCATTCGAACTGTTGCGGGATGATCAACGCGAACCGGTACTGTTGCTGGACGATGTATTCGCCGAGCTCGACACGCACCGTCGGGCCCGGCTGGCGGAACTCGTCATGCCAGCCGAGCAGGTCCTGGTGACGGCAGCGGTCGACGCGGACGTACCGGTGACGCTTGCCGGAGCGCGTTTCGAAGTCGTGGACGGGCGGGTGGACCATGTCGCCGGATGAGAATTGCACCGATAGCGAGTGGGCAGCCGCTCATGCCCCCCTGCGCGGCACGGACCTGGCCCGTCTTGTTCTCGCCCAGGCCAAGGAGGATGCCCGTGCTCGGGCATCCGGTCGACGTCCTGGACTGAGCGTGCCCGGCAGGCGTAACGCCGAGCGGACGGATGGCGGCGATCGCTCCGGGCGGGAGCCGCGACGCCGTCCGCACCTGCCCGGGATGGCCGCGCCCGGACGGGAGTGGGCCGAACCGGTCGCTTTCGGCGTTGCGGTACGGCGGATGCTCGCGGACCGAGGCTGGGAGGTCCGGGCGACCGACGCCACGGTCCTGGCTCGCTGGGACACGCTGGTCGGCCCGAATATCTCATCGCGCTGCTATCCGGTTTCGCTATGTGATGGCGAGCTGGAACTGGCCGCGGAGTCAACGGCTTGGGCCACGCAGCTGCGGCTGCTGTCCCGGCAGCTGCTGGTCACTTTGCACAAGGAACTTGGGCCGGGCGTGGTGCGCCGGATCGTGGTCCGCGGCCCGACCGCGCCCAGCTGGCGGCACGGTCCTCTGCAGGCCTCCGGCGGTCGTGGTCCCCGCGACACGTACGGCTGATTCACCAGGTCGTCCGCTGGCCCGGGCCGGTGGCCCCTGATCGGTGGCCGGCCAGGAGCGCCGAGTCCCCGGATCGAGCCGGAGGCGTCATCCGGGGGAAGCCCGCGTACGGGGGTTCGATGGAAAGCTGTTCGTGGCGCTGTGTGCATACCAGGGGCCACCCAGCGTCCTCCTGCCAGAGAGGCCAGGTAGAATCAGGAGACGCTTCTCGCGTAGTTCGCAGTTGAGGACGAGGGGACATACCGCGTGGCCTACGATGCAAGTTCGATCAAGGTTCTTGAGGGTCTCGACGCGGTTCGCAAGCGTCCGGGTATGTACATCGGCTCCACTGGCGAACGTGGTCTTCATCACCTCGTCTACGAGGTTGTGGACAACGCTGTGGATGAGGCGCTTGCCGGTTACTGCGACACGATCGGCGTGACGCTGCTCGCCGATGGCGGTGTGCGAGTATCTGACAACGGCCGGGGTATCCCTGTCGGCGAGCACCCGACGGAGAAACGTCCGGCGGTCGAGGTCGTGCTGACCACCCTGCACGCCGGTGGGAAGTTCGATGGTAAGTCCTACGCGGTGTCCGGCGGTCTGCACGGGGTCGGCGTGAGTGTGGTGAACGCGCTGTCCACCCGCCTGGAGGTCGAGATCCGCCGCGAGGGCTTCACCTGGTTCCAGCCGTACGCGAACACCCGGCCAGCCGCACCGCTGGCCAAAGGCGCATCGACGAGGAAGACCGGTACGACGGTCACCTTCTGGGCGGACGACACGATCTTCGAGACGACCGACTACAAGTACGAGACGCTCACCCGCCGGCTGCAGGAGATGGCGTTCCTGAACAAGGGGCTGGCGATCAGCCTGCGGGATGAGCGGCCCGAGGAGCCCCTCGAGATCACCTACTGCTACGCGGGTGGGCTCGTCGACTTTGTCGATCATCTCAACTCGAGCAAGGACCCGATCCACAAGACCGTCATCTCGCTGGACTCCAAGGGCACCGGCATCGAGGCCGAGCTCGCGATGCAGTGGAACGCCGGTTACAACGAGTCGGTCTACACCTTCGCCAACACCATCAACACCCACGAGGGCGGTACCCACGAGGAGGGCTTCCGCGCGGCTCTGACCAGCGCGGTCAATGCCTACGCCAAGGACCAGAACCTGCTCAAGCCGCCGAAGGCCAACGGCAAGAACCCCGATGAGCGCCTCGCCGGTGACGACATCCGCGAGGGCCTGACCGCGATCATCTCGGTGAAGCTGGCCCAGCCGCAGTTCGAGGGCCAGACCAAGACCAAGCTCGGCAACAGCGAGGCCAAGCGGTTCGTCCAGGAGATGTGCTACTCGGCGCTGAAGGACTGGCTCGAGGCCAACCGCGTCGAGGCCCGAGCAATCGTCAGCAAGGCGCTGGACGCTCAGCGGGCGCGGATCGCCGCGCGCGCGGCTCGTGACCTGACCCGCCGCAAGGGTCTGCTCGGCGGGACGGGCCTGCCGGGCAAGCTCGCGGACTGCCAGTACACCGACCCGGAACGTTGCGAGCTCTACATCGTCGAGGGTGACTCGGCGGGTGGCTCGGCCAAGGGCGGCCGTGACTCGAAATTCCAGGCGATCCTGCCGCTACGTGGCAAGATCCTGAACGTCGAGAAGGCCCGGATCGACCGGGTGCTGAAGAACACCGAGGTCCAGGCGTTGATCCAGGCGCTCGGCTGCGGCATCCACGACGACTTCGACGCGGGCAAACTGCGTTATCACAAGATCGTACTGATGGCGGACGCGGACGTCGACGGCCAGCACATCCGGACATTGCTGCTGACGCTGCTTTTCCGGTTCATGCGCCCACTGGTCGAGGCCGGTTATGTCTTTCTCGCCCAGCCGCCGCTTTACAAGATCAAATGGGGCCGTGAGGACTGGCAGTACGCCTACTCCGATCGTGAACGCGATGGCCTGATCGCGCATGGCATCGAGAACGGGCGCAAGCTGCCCAAGGACGCGATCCAGCGCTTCAAGGGCCTCGGCGAAATGAACGCGACCGAGCTGTGGGACACGACCATGGACCCGGACCGCCGCATCCTGTTGCAGGTGACGCTGGACGATGCAGCCGTGGCGGACGAGCTCTTCTCCGTCCTGATGGGAGAGGACGTCGACGCACGGCGATCGTTCATTCAGCGTAACGCAAAGGATGTCCGCTTTCTCGACATCTAGAACATCTGGAACATCTGGAACATCTGGAATGCATCGGAAATATCGGACAATATTTACCGCGTACTGCTGACGGCCCTCACCACCCCAGTCTGGAAGGACCCGCGTGACCGATGTACTCCCTCCGCCGCCAGGCGACCGGGTCGAACCCATCGGCATCGAAGTCGAGATGCAGCGGTCGTATCTCGACTACGCGATGTCGGTCATCGTCGGCCGGGCGTTGCCGGAGGTCCGCGACGGCCTGAAGCCCGTGCACCGACGGGTTCTCTACGCGATGTACGACGGCGGGTACCGCCCGGACCGTGGGTACTTCAAGTGTTCGCGCGTTGTCGGTGATGTCATGGGTAACTACCATCCGCACGGCGACTCCGCGATCTACGACACGTTGGTCCGGCTGGCCCAGCCGTGGTCGCTGCGTTACCCGTTGGTCGACGGTAACGGGAACTTCGGCTCGCCGGGTAACGACCCGCCGGCCGCCATGCGTTACACGGAGTCACGGCTTGCGCCGTTGGCGATGGAGATGCTGCGCGACATCGATCAGGACACCGTTGACTTCGCCCCGAACTACGACGGCCGTTCACAGGAGCCGACGATCCTGCCCAGCCGGTTCCCGAACCTGCTGGTCAACGGTGCCGGTGGTATCGCGGTCGGAATGGCGACCAACATCCCGCCGCACAACCTGCGGGAAGTGGCCAACGGTGTGAAGTGGTTCCTGACGAACCCCGACGCCACCGACGAAGAGCTGTTGGAGGCACTGATCGGCCTGATCAAGGGGCCGGACTTTCCTACGTCCGGGCTCATCGTCGGCCGCCAGGGCATCGAGGACGCGTACCGTACCGGGCGCGGCAGCATCCGGATGCGGGCCGTCGTGCAGGTGGAGGAGAACAAGGGCCGGACCCAGCTCGTCGTCACCGAGCTGCCGTACCAGGTCAACCCCGACAACCTCGCGGAGAAGATCGCCGAGCTGGTCCGGGACAACCGTGTCAGCGGCATCTCTGACATCCGGGATGAGACCTCGGCGCGCACCGGCCAGCGGTTGATCATTGACCTCAAGCGGGACGCGGTCGCCAAGGTCGTCCTGAACAACCTGTACAAGCACACGCAGTTGCAGGACACCTTCGGTGTGAACATGCTGGCGATCGTCGACGGGGTGCCGCGCACCCTGCGGCTGGACCAGATGGTGCGCTACTACGTCGACCACCAGGTTGACGTGATTGTCCGCCGGACCCGTTACCAGCTGCGTAAGGCCCGTGAGCGCCTGCACGTCCTCGAGGGCCTGCTGATCGCTCTTGATCATCTGGACGAAGTGATCAACCTCATCCGCAACGCCGAGTCGGCGGATGCCGCGCGTGGGCAGCTGATGGAGCGGTTCTCGCTGTCAGAGATCCAGGCGGTCGCCATCCTGGACATGCAGCTGCGTCGGCTCGCCGCACTCGAGCGCCAGAAGATCATCGATGAGGCGGCCGAACTGCGGGCGAGAATCACCGAGCTTGAGGCGATCCTCGCCTCGCCGGCCCGGCAGCGGGAGATCATCGGCGAGGAGCTCACCGAGATCGTTGATCGCTTCGGTGACGATCGGCGGACCAGGCTCGTCCCGTTCGAGGGTGACATGTCCGTCGAGGATCTGATCGCCCGTGAGGATGTCGTGGTCACCGTCACCCGCGGCGGTTACGCCAAGCGCACCAAGACCGACCTCTACCGGTCACAGCGCCGGGGAGGCAAGGGGGTGCAGGGCGCGGCGCTGCGCGAGGACGACATCGTCGAACATTTCTTCGTCACCACCACCCATCACTGGCTGCTGTTCTTCACCAACAAGGGCCGGGTGTACCGAGCCAAGGCGCACGAGCTGCCCGAACAGGCCCGTACGGCCAAGGGCCAGCACGTTGCGAACATCCTCGCGTTCGGCCAGGACGAGCGTATCGCCGAGGTGATGGCGATCAAGGATTACGAGGCGGCTCCCTACCTGGTCCTCGCGACCCGGCGCGGGCTGTGCAAGAAGACCGCGCTGGCCGAATTCGACTCGAACCGCTCCGGTGGGCTGGTCGCCATCAACCTGCGCGACGACGACGAGCTGATCGCGGCCCGGCTCGTGTCCGCTGGCGACGACCTGTTGCTGGTCAGCCGGCAGGCCCAGTCGATCCGGTTCCATGCCGACGACGAGCAGCTACGCCCGATGGGACGTGCGACCTCCGGCGTTATCGGGATGCGTTTCGACACCGACGACGAGCTGCTCGCGATGGAGGTCGTTCCGCCTGGCTCGGAGGCGAACCTGCTGGTCGCCACCAGCGGCGGATATGCCAAGCGGACGTCGTTGGGCGAGTATCCGGTGCAGGGGCGCGGCGGTAAGGGCGTCCTGACCGCGAAAATCGTCTCCACTCGTGGCGGGCTGGTCGGTGCCCTGGTGGTGGGTCCGGACGACCAGCTTTACGCGATCACTTCTAACGGCGGCGTGCTGCGGACCATCGCCCGTGACGTCCGCCGGGCCCAGCGACAGACCATGGGGGTCCGACTCATCGATCTGGAGACTGGCGTTCAGGTCGTCGGAGTGGCGCGTAATGCTGATGTTGACGACAGTTCGGGCAATAGTTCGACGATCAATCCCGGCGGAGGAGACTCAGCCTGAGGACGGATGTGGATGATGGGCCGGGCATGGCGGGAGACAGACCGTGAGTAGCAATGATGACGATCGGACCAACCGGTCGCCGGTCTTGCGTGGATCTTCCTTGCCACGGTCGGAGGCGTCTCCTGACCGGGGTCAGGAGACGCCTGACGACAGGCGGGGTTCCCCGGGTTCGAGCCGGCCGGCCACCGGTCAGGGCAGTGCGCCCGGCCCTGGCACGGTGCCTGGCCCTGAATCCGGATCCGGTACGAAACCGGACTCGAAGTCCGGCCGCGGTTCGGGTACAGCCGCTGGCTCGGCCCCGGCGCGGGGCTCGGCCGCGGCGTCGGGCTCGCAGGATGACGGCACGCGAGCGCAGAAGGCCCCATCCGCGATCCGGGACCTGCGGATGCCACGGGATATCCCCGACACGAGGATGCCGCCGCGGGCGTCGTCGAGTGTGCGTCCGCGCGTCGGCGGTTCGTCAGCGCAAACCAACAGGCGGACAGGCGAGCAGCCGGACCGGCCCCGGGCTGGTGCTGATCGGCCTGAGCCCGCGGCGGATCCGGACGCCCCCGCGGAGCGGCAAAGCCCGGCACGCCCTTTCGTGCCGGGGGCACCGCATCCGTCGGCGGCCGGGCCAGCGGCGAGCGCCGCGGCCACCGGGCGGCCGGTCACCCGGCCCACGGCTGCGGCCGCACCGCCCGCCACGACCGGATCGGGCAAGATCTCTGGTGTGGGGCGCGCGGCCAGTGCCGTGCCGGCCGGGGGTGCCACCGGCGTGACAACATCCGCGTCATCTCGTACTGGTTCATCGTCGGGGACATCGCGCACCACGCTGCTGAAAGAGACGCCCACACCGGATCCGGACACGATTTCGCTGCGTAGACCCACGAAGACGGCGGGCGGTTCGACGGAGGGCAAGGCCGGGGGCCTCTCTCCGGCCTCCGGCGGTACGGGTGGGCGCGCCATGACAGGCGAGAACACTGGCCGTGTGGGAGGGTCGGGACGTGCGAAGGCAGCCGTCGCGGCAAATCCGTCGGCGGAGACCGGCGCCAAGCGACCGGGTGGCGACGGTTCGGTACCCCGTGAGCGCGCTACGTGGACACCGCCGACCAGCCCGGTCACGACGGGCGGCCTGCCCGGTGCGTCGGCAGCGCCCAGCGCGTCGGCAGCGCCCGGTGTGCCGCGCTCACCGGTTCGAGAACGAAGCGTGAGGGATCCGGCGACCGGGCCGATAGTGGGTGCCCCGACCGGGCCGTCCGTCGTTCGCCCAGCCGGCCAGGGCCGCCGTGCCCGGCTGCGCGTCACTCGGGTTAATCCGCTGTCGGTGACCCGGCTGACGTTCGCGTTCTCTCTGTGCGTGTTCGTCGTCCTGATGGTCGCCGTGGCGGTGCTGTGGTTTGTGCTGAACTCGATCGGCGTGTTCGACAGTGTGGTCAACGCGGCGGACACACTCACCGACGGCAGCAACGGTGGAGTCCGCACCTGGCTGTCGTTCGCCCGAGCCATGGAGCTTGGACTGCTCATCGGCGCGATCAACGTGATCCTGATGACGGCCCTGGCCACTTTGGGTGCGTTGTTGTACAACTTGTGTACTGAGATGGTCGGTGGGATCGAGGTCGTTCTCGGCGATCAGTGATGTCGAAGCCGACGCCCATGGTGGGCGCCACGTCCGATGCTGGACGCCATCCGGTACTGTGGAGCCCAGCAAGGACCTGTAGCTCAGTCGGTTAGAGCGCTTCCCTGATAAGGAAGAGGCCGGTGGTTCAAGTCCACCCAGGTCCACCCCTAGCCACCAGGCGTTTCGCCAGGTCCGGGGTGTAATTTCAGCGAATCGATCTATGGGTTGTCTCCCGATGGAAGATCGTTGGTTGGCTGGTGGTTAGCAGGACTGCTCGGCAGTACGCGGTCCGGGTCGGTAGATGACTATGAAGCGGTAATTTTTCGCTTCTCGATGGCGGGGTCCCGTTTCTTACCTTGGGTGATGAGGCTGGCGTGGACTGGTGTCGACGTCGAGGGCGTGGAGGAGAGTACTACTAGAGGAACAGGCGGATCCGATCCCGGATCTGGTGTGCTGCCGGGTCGGGTCCGAGCGCGGCGAGTTCCGTGTCCAGCTCGGACATGCGGTCGGCCAGGCGGGTGGAGGTGACTCCGTCGGCGATGTCGATGGCGGTGGCTGCCGCGTGGTCGGCGGCGTCGAGGTCCCGGGCGATGAGGTGGGCGCGGGCGAGGCCGATGTGGTCGAAGGCGCGCGAGCGGGCGCGTTCGGCCGGGCGCAGGGGGATGGCCTGGCTGGTCATCGTGATGGCGGTGGTGATGAGGCCGGGCCGGTGGCGGGCGGCGAGCATGTGGGCGATGCCGATGGTCGCGTGGTATTCGGCGGCATCGAACCACTGGGCCCACTCGGGATCGCTGTCGGGGTCGGCGGCAGAAAACCCGTCGGCCGCCGCTCCTGCTGCGCGGTGGAAGCCGCTGATGTCACCGGTGATGGCGAGGTATCTGGCTTCGAGAGCGGCGAGGACGGCCTTGATGCGGCCGGGTGGGAGCTTGCGAGTGCCGTACTGGGCGAGCTGGACCATCTCCAGGGCGTCGTTGGTGCGGCCGAGGTGGCCGGCGATGCGGGCCAGGCAGTTGAGGAGGTGGGCGGCCAGGCCGGTGTCGCCAGCCTCGGAGGCGGCGCGCAGGCCGAGCAGGAGGTAGCGCTGCCCTTCCGGAGAGCGGCCGGCGTCGTGGGTCATCCAGCCGGCTACGCTTGCCAGGTCGCCGACGGCGGCGAACAGTTCACGGCCGACGGCCTCGGTCATCCGGCCGTGGTAGAGCAGTTCGGTGGTTGCCTTGAGCTGGGCAACGACGGCGTCGCGTGACAGGCCGCCGCCGTGCTGGTTGTCCCAGGATCGGAACGCGGCGGTGGTCGCGCGGATTTTCTCGACGTCGGCCAGGCCAATTCGGCCGGGACGATCGGGTTGGGGAAGCTCGCCGGGGGCCTGGTCGAGCCAGGGGCGGACGGCGTCCAGGAGGTCAGGGCCGGTGAGCAGGTCGGTTCCCTCCGGGTTGGGGCTGGTGAGGTCGCTGCGGGTCGTTTCGAGTACCGCTTTGATGACTGCGTCCGGCTGCCAGGGCAGCCGCCCGCTGCTCTGGCCTGAGGAGGCGGAGGCCATGCCGATGCTGGCACGGTTGAGGGGGTAGGTAAGGCCGCACAGTCCGGTGAGGGCCTCGGCGAGGAGGTCGGGCATGACGCCGCGGGGCTGCTCGCCGGAGACCCACCGGCTGATCCGCGAGCTGTCGGGCGCGGCGTTCACCGGTGGGCGGCGCTGGCGCGCGAGGCGGCAAACCTCGTCGGCGATTTGCTGGTAGCTGCGGCCCGACTTGCCGATCCAGGTCGCGAGGGCCTGATTGCGCTGCTGGGGGGTGCCCGTCACCTGCGCCTCCGGCGGGGGTCGATTGCGACGCCACCGCAGAATGCATACTCCCGGTCGCTATACGTGCAACCAGTCTGCCCGATTCGCAGCGGTTTCCGCGGTGACAGCTTACCGTGCGCAGCGTCGCACGCAGGGCGTGTCCGCAGGCAACCCGCAGTGGCGAAAGGACTCGGAAGGCAGCGGCCTGGCGGGTTCTGCTGGTTCTGTGCCCGGGAAGCGGGATCGAGCCACGCCGAGGAGGGCGATGCCCGTGGATGCGATCAGTGACATGGTGCCGGGGCAGGCGCGGGAACTGCTCGGGTGGGACCGCGAGCATCTGTGGCATCCGTGGAGCCCGGCCGACGCCCGGTGGCCGCTGATGGTGCGCGGCGAGGGCTGCTTCGTCACCGATGCCGGCGGGCGCCGGTACCTGGACGCGCGTGCCTGCACGCTGAACGCCGCGCTCGGCTACGGCCACCCGGCCATCATCGAGGCTGTCACGGCCCAGATGACCCGGCTTATGACCTACGACCTGTCCTGCGGGGCGACCGCCCCGGCGATCACGCTTGCTCGGCGGCTGGCGGGCCTGATGCCCGGCCCGCTGACCCGGACGTTCTTCACCGGGTCAGGGTCGGAGGCCACGGAGGCCGCTATCCGGATCGCCCGCATGTACCACCAGCTCATCGGCGAGCCTGGGCGGCGCGTGGTGATCACACTGCACGACGGGTACCACGGCGCGACGCTCGCGGCGCTGGCCGCGACCGGCTCGGAGTTCCGCCGCGCAGGCGCGGGCCCGCTGCCGGAGGGATTCGCGACGATCCGGACGCCCCGCTGTGCCGCATGCGTCGGCGAGGTCCCGCACGAGCAATGCGAGGTGCCCGGTCCCGGCGATGTCGCTGACATGATCGCCCGGATTGGCGCTGGCCAGGTCGCGGCGGTGATGATCGAGCCAGTCCTTGGGGTCGGCGGCGTCATCCCGCTGCCTGACGGCTACCTGGCCGGGGCGCGGCAGGCGTGCGACGAGCACGGTGTGCTGCTGATCGCCGACGAGGTGATGAGCGGTCTCGGCCGGACCGGCCGGATGTTCGGCTTCCAGCACGATGACGGGGTCGTCCCGGACATCGTGACAACGGGCAAGCACCTGACCGGCGGCCACTTCCCGCTCACCGCGGTCACCACCACGCAGGCTGTCTACGGGGCTTTCGCCGGCGACCCTCTGCTGGGTGGGCTGCGGCACGGGCACACCACCTCCGGCCATGCGACGGGGTGCGCCGCCGCGCTGGCCTGCCTGGACGTGATCGACCGCGACGGCCTCGCCGGGCGCGCCCGCCAGCTCGGCACCGTCCTTCTCGGTGAGCTGGGGCGGCTGCGGCGGCACCCGGCCGTCCGGGACGTCCGGGGCCGAGGGCTGCTGGCCGGGGTGGAGCTGGCCAGCGACGCCCTCGCAGGCCAGGTGGCCGAGCAGTGCATGCGCCGGGGCGTCCTGGTCCGGCCGATGGGCGCGGTGATGCAGGTCGCGCCACCGCTGGTCATCACCGAGGACCAGGTCCGCCGGGTCGCCGCCGTCATGGACCAGGCTTGCGCGCACGTCATGGCAGGCGCCCGGTGACCTCAAAGAGGGCGACCGTGATCCTGCCCTGTGCCGGCGCCGGGAGCCGCCTGGGCCTGCCGTTCGGCAAGGAACTCCTACCGCTGGGAGCAGGGTCCACGCCGCTGGACGAGACCCTCGACCTGCTGCTACCCGACGCCACGGCGCTGCGACTGGTCGTGGTCCTCGGGCCCGGAAGGGAAGCCACCGCCCGGCATGTCATCGCCAGGACCACAGCCGCGGGCCTGCCGGTCGCGTTCACCGCCCAACGCCCGGAACTAGCGGAGTGCACGGGCGCCGTGCTCTCCGCCCAGCCCTGGTTCGCGGACAGGAACCTCGTCCTGCTGCCCGACCAGGTTCTCCGGTTCCCGGCCGCCGGCCTGATCGGCCGCGCCCTGGATGCTCTGGGCGACGCGCCCTTCTGCTTCCTGGCCGCCCGTGAGGACGACCCGGCCAGGATCAGCCGCGACGGCGCGCTCCTCATCACCGGCGGCGCACCCGCGCGGCTGGCGGACTACGCCGAGCACCCGCCCCTGGCCGCCGCAGGCAGGTTCAACGCCACCTGGTTCGGCTTCGCCTTCCGCCATGACGCGGGCGAGGCACTGTTCCTGGTGCACCGGGCCGTCACCGGCCGCCCCGTCACCACGGCCGACGTGGCGGCCAGCCCGCTCGCCGGATGCCCCGTCATCGAGACCGGTCCCTACCTGGACCTCGGCACCTGGCCGGCCGTGCACGCCCGCTGGACCGAGCAGATGGGAGAAGAACAGGAGGCCCTGCTGTGAGGATCACGATGCTCTGCGGCCCGTACCCGGTGGACGAGCACCTGGGCGGCACCGGCCTGCGCATGTGGGAGCTAGCCCAGGCCCTGGCCGGCGACGGCGCGGACATCACCCTCGCCGTCCCCCGCCCGTCCGCCTTCACCTGGCCCGGCATCACGATCACCGAGTTCACCGAAGACGCCTGGCCGGAGCTGATCGCTTCCGCCGATGCGGTGATCACCACCGACCTGCCCGACACGCGGCTCCTGCTGCACGCCTACCACTGCGGCGTGCTAACCGTCGTGGAGAACGCCCCGCCCATCGAGCACCTCCACTACGCCGAGCTCCGCACCGCCCCCGAGCCGCAGGCCCTCTACGACGAGCTCGCCGACCGGTACCGGCTCCAGCTCCTCCTCGCCGACCACCTGCTCGTCCGCTCCGCGCCTGAGCGGGCCTCGACCCTCGGCGCGCTGGTGGCCACCGGGCGACTCGGCTGGCTCCACCACCAGCAATCACCGGCCATGAGGCACCTGCTCACCCTGCTGCCCGTCGGCTACAGCCGCAACGCGGACCGGCACGCAGCCGCCGCCGTCCCCGGGAACCCGGTCGACCTGATATGGAACGGCGGGATCTGGGACTACTGCGAGCCGTCCCCGCTGTGGCCCGCCCTCGCCACGCTCCGCGACGCTGGGCAGCCGCTGGCGCTGCGACTGCTGTACCCGCCGCCCCCGCACGCCCGGGACGCCATCACCACCGCGATCCGCCAGCACGGCCTCGACGGCCTCGTTGAGATCCCCGGCGACCCGGTTCCCCATCACCAGCGCGACGGGCTGCTGCTCTCCGCGCGGGCGATCGTGTGTACCGGCAAGGACGGGGCCGAAACCCAGACTTGCCACCGGCTCCGGCTCCGCGATGCGTTCCTCTACCGGCTCCCCGTCGTCATCGACCACTACGGCGCCTCCGCCGACCTCGTCGCCCAGCACCACATCGGCACCGTCGCCGACCCCCGCGACACGCCCGCCCTCGCAGCCGCGCTGGCGACCGCCGCCCGCGACGGCACGGCCCGGGACGGGTTCCTCGCCGCGCTGGAGGTCACCCGCGGCGGGTTCACCTTCGAGGCCAGCATGGGCGGCCTGCGGGACTTCCTGGCCGCCGGGCGGCACGCCCCTGACATCGGCACCCGCCGGCACCGGGAGGCCCTCGCCGATCTGCTCACCCGCCGGCCGATCCTCGCCGACGCCCCGACCCAGCTCATCTGAAGGGACCACGCCCGTGACCCCCGCGCCCGCCGTCACCAGCCTGAGCATGCTCACCTGTAAGGTCCCCGCCTTTCCCGCCCAGCACGCCCGGCCCGTCCCCGTCGGCGATTGGGAGCACATCCCCGCCACGACGAGGGGCGAGGTGGACGCCCGCCTGACCGCGCACGGATACGCGGTGCTTGAGGGCAGCGCCATTCCTGACCCCGGCGCGGCCGTCAGCGTCGCGGAAGCGCTCGGCCTCGGCCCGGTGTTCACACCGCCGCAGTACCAGGGCCGCGCCTACGTGGACGACGGGGGCGTCACCCAGATCACCGCAGACGCCAGCACCGCCGGCCACCCGGCGTTCGGGCAGACCACCGGCCAGCATCTGCACACCGACGGGACTCTGCAACGAATCGGCGAAATCAAGACCACCCTGATGCTGTGCGCCCGCCCCGCCGCCTCTGGCGGCACCTCCCAGCTGTTCAACGCCGCAGGGGCGTTCGCAGCGCTCCTCAACGCCGATCCCGCCGCAGCCGCGGCGCTGACCGCGCCAGACGTCCTCGTCCGGACCTCCAACCTCCCCGACAGCCACGGCCAAGCCTCGATCGGCCCAGCGTTCGCCATCGCCGACGGCAGGATCCTCTCCCGCTACTCCGTCACCAGCACCGACCACTACGACCCAGCCGCCGTCACCAGCCCCGCGGCACTCGACCGGGCCCTTGAGTTCCTCCGCGACGCCGCCCAGCCCAGCACCAGCTACTACACCGAGGTCACCCTCACCGCCGGCCAGGCGCTCCTGCTGGCCAACGACGCCATCAGCCACGGCCGCGCCCCCTACCAGGACAGCCCGGACGCACCCCGCATGCTGTTCCGCGCCCTGTTCACCACCCGCTGCGCCGCAACGGAGCAGACAGCATGACCACCCGCGCAACCACAGCCACCGACGGTCCGGCGGTGGACACAGGCGACCCCATCGGCATCGAGGAGGCACTCCGCCTCATCGTCGCGCACGAGCAGACGGCCGCCCGGAGCCTCAACATGATCCCCTCGGAGAACATGCTGCCCCCGCTGGCCAGGCTCCCGCTGCTCAGCGACCTGTACAGCCGGTACTTCTTCAACGACGCGCAGGACCCCGGGGACTGGCGATTCCCCGCAGCCCGAGACGCTGCCGCCCTGGAGACCAGGCTCACCATCCCGCTACTCCAACAGCTCGCTCGCGCCAGCCACGTGAACGTCCGTCCCCTGTCCGGACTCAGCGCCATGACCCTCGTCCTGGCCGCCCTCGGCGGCCCACCCGGATCACCCGTCGCCCTGCTGGATCCCGGCCTGGGCGGCCACTACGCCACCGCGACCCTCTCCGCCCGCCTCGGCCTGCGCACGGCCCTGGTCACCGGCCCCAGCCCACACAGCCCCGACCTTGACCAGCTCGGTGACATCCTGCGGCGGCACCGGCCGCCGCTGCTCTACCTCGACCAGTCCCACGGCCTCGCCCCATTCGACCTTGCCGCCATCGTGAACGTCGCACGGCAGACATCGCCAGCGACCAGGATCCACGCCGACGTGTCCCACTGGATGGGCCTCACCCTCGGCGGCGCGCTCCCGAACCCCCTGGACGCCGGAGCCCACAGCTTCGGCGGCTCCACCCACAAGACCCTCCCCGGCCCGCAGAAAGGCATCATCGCCACCAGAAACGACGAGGTCGCCCGCCTGCTGCGCGAGGCCCAGTCGCACGTCATCTCCAGCCACCACTACGGCGCCACCTGCGCCCTCGGCCTGGCCCTCGCCCTGTTCGCCGAGCGCTGCCCCGACTACCCCCGCTCAATCATCGCCAACGCCCGCGCCCTCGGCACGCGCCTCGCCGACCACGGCCTGCCCCCGGAAGGCGCCACGTTCGGCTACAGCAAGGGACATCAGCTCTGGCTGCGGACTGCCCCGCACGGCATCCCAGCCGCCGACGCCGCCGGGCGACTGCACGACGCCGGGATCCGGGTCAACTTTCTCAACGACCTGCCCGGAATACGCGAACCCGCCCTCCGGATCGGGGTCAACGAGCCGACCTGGCTCGGCCTCCAACCCGGCGACATGCCCGAACTCGCCAGCATCATGACCCGCGCGATCCTCGGCACCGGGCCGTCACACGAGCTGGCCGCGCACACCGCCAGCCTCCGCCACAGGCTCCCCGGAAGCTCCGTGCCCGAGCCCCTGCGAGACCTCGCCTTCACCACCCTTCAGACCACCTTCGGCGGCCCCCTCGCCATGCCCATGGAGGCCGTGCCGCGACCCCGAGCCTGCTCCTGCTCGACCTCGACAACCTGATCCAGCAGGCGAGACGCCACCGCCCACGACGGCGAGCGCCTCGCCGGGCTACCCGACATCACCCTCAAAGCCGCCCACAGCCTGCCCGAAAAGCAGCTTGCCCAGCTTGGCACCCTGATCGACGAGCAGTGGGCCACCGCCATCCGGGACCACCTCATCGCCCGGCCCGGCCGCACCAGCAGCGACAGGCCCCAGCCGCGCAGACCGCGGCGAGAACGACCACCAGATGCACACCCTGGTCCAAACGGCGCGCGGTCACGCTCCCGTCGCGAGCCTGTCTACCGCTACGTCCATGCTGGCCGATGACTTGCGGCTGCACGGGATCACCGAGGGTCTTCACCTCGGCTGGGCTCGACGTCGCCAAGCCCGCCCGCCAACTGCCGGGTCATCGCTGCGGCCTGGGCATCAGCCCGGGACGGATCTTCTTCACCGAAGACTAAATGGTTCAAAGTTCGCGGTGCCCGCCGGACAGGGCGGCCGAACAGTTCGCGGGCCCCGGCCTGTCCCGCCATGCTCGGCCTGACTATGGCCGCGCCCCATCGGCAGCGCTGCCGCCTTACCGCATGAGCCTCCCATCCTGCCTGAATGCCACTAGCACCTCATCCGCCAGCGTTGACACCGGCAACTCGCCGTCAAGGATGATTGTGTCGCTGGGCAGGGTGTCCTCGGCGGCGGTACACCGGTCGACCTGGGCCAGCCGCCATCGCCGGACCTCGGCATCTCGTTGCGGGTTGCCGGGGTGGATGACCTGCCTCGTGATCCGCTCCCGAAGCCGGGCGGCCGGCACCTTGAGGAAGAAGTGCCGCACCGGGATCCCGTACGTGGCCAGCCCGCCGAAGATCTCCCGCGCGTATCCCGGATCGACCACGGTCATGGGCGCGATGATGAACTGGCCGTGCTGCTGCGCCAGCACCCGCCCGGTCTCCACCACCAGGAGCCTCCAGGCGGGCAGATCCTGGAAGTCTCCTGACGGGGCCGGGGAGATCATGCCGCGCAGCATGAACCCGACTTCCTCCGGGTCGAACATCAGCGCGTCAGGGCACCGCCGCCTCAGCTCCTCGGCGAGCGTCGTCTTGCCCGCCCCGAACGACCCGTTAATCCAACAGATCACGCTTGCTCCCTGAACCCGGCGTAGAGCCTGCACACAGATACCAGAGTGTTCGCCCGCCCGACGACCAGGCGCGTGGGGAGGTACGGACAAGGCCTCCGCGGACTGCCCTGCAGCGCGAGCACATCTCTCGTCGCGGACGGACCACCGACGGCACCAGGCGGAGCGACTCGTCACGCCGCGATGGCCCAGGTCTGGTCGAAGTACGCCTGCGCGGGGCGGTGGATCTGGGCCAGGCGCTTGGAGACCGCGCTGTGTTGGCGTACCCGGGGATGTCCGCGATCTCGGTCTTGCTGGTCACGCCGCTGGCAAGGAGCACGACGATCTGCTGGTTCGGGGGTCCAGCAGCACGAGGAAATCGTTGGTGACCAGTGTGCCCAGCACCTCGCTCTCCGGCCCCTGAACGGGGACAGCGTCGGGGAGTTCGACGAACGCCACCTTCGCCTTGCGCCGTCTGCCGTGAAGCCTGCGCTCGAAGTCTCCCGCCGGTAGGACCAGTGGCTGGAGTAGTCGTCCTTTATCCAGTGCGAGTGGACCGCGTCGAGGATGCGCGCAGCCGCCCCGTCCGGTCGGCGGCTTCCACGGTCTCGCCACGGATGGCGGGCTCGTCGGGGACCGCCGCGTTTAGGGCATGGCGACCAGCGGGAGTTTCAGGCCGATGGCCTCGACGAGGAGCCCGAGGACGAGGGTGTCGCTGATCCCCGCGGCCCATTTGTTGATCGTGTTGCAGGTCACGGGAGCGACGATAAGAGCGTCCGGGGCCGGGAGGACGTCTGGTTCGCAGGGTTGCTTGTACTCGCTGCGCACAGGATGGCCGGTGAGCTGCTCCAGAGCCGGGATGTCGATGAATCGGCGACCCATGGGCGTGGTGATGACGCAGGTGTCCCAG
>NZ_CAKJTM010000003.1:148735-166823 GCF_917627345.1 Protofrankia sp. CiP3
CCCCTCGCGCACCTGGCGAAGAAGCTCAGGATCATTCATAACCTGGACCGGGTTGGCCGGCTGATCCTTACGAACACGCTGCGGCAGACCGGAAGCCGTGAACTGCGGAATCTCCAGCTCGGACCAGACCACCTTGCCGCGATCGGTCACGTAGCTGTTCCACCGCTTGCTCATGCTCTCGACCAGGAAGAGACCTCGACCACCTTCAGCGTCGAGGTCTTGTTCCGGGATGGCGGGCAGCGTGTGGTCACGGTCGGCCACCTCGATGATGACGCCGTCTTCGAGGAGCACCACGCGCACGTAAATCAGGGCCAGGTCAGTCAGTTCCGTCCAACGCGGCGACTCGTCCATGACGCCCGTGCTCTTTACGGCGTTCGTCACCAGCTCGCTGATGATGAGTTCAGCCGTATCGCGTAGGGCGTTGACTCCCCAGTCCTGGAGCGTGAGGTTGACGAACATCCGGGAGCATCCGACTACGGTCGGTACTGCCGCCAGCGTCAGGTTGCTCATCCTCTTGGGCTGACGGCTCTGTCTCATCGGAAGCTCTCGGGTTGGTTCCTGCACTGCGGTCATCGACCACACCTTCTATGACCATTCGGGGAGTTCTGAGTGCTCGCTCTCTAATCGCTTCGGCGAGATCGACAAGGCGATGGGCAAATGCGATTTGGTCGTCGTGACTGATGTCGTTGCTCAGGACGCCAGCACTGAAATCGCCAACGTCCTTGTTGATCGCGTTCAACTGGGTGAGGATCGACATGTTCAGGTCGTGCATGTCCATCAGTCGCGCTCGGCTTCCTTGAGCGAGTGGACGATGGCCTTGGCGTCGTCTTCCAGGCGGATCATCAGGTTGGTTCGCAGGATGCCGTTACGCGCGACGTG
Organism: Protofrankia sp. CiP3; assembly: GCF_917627345.1. Lineage (NCBI taxonomy): Bacteria > Bacillati > Actinomycetota > Actinomycetes > Frankiales > Frankiaceae > Protofrankia > Protofrankia sp. CiP3. Next base: position 149,615 of record NZ_CAKJTM010000003.1, read on the forward strand.
GTTCATGGACGGCACGATCACGTGATGGGCGTCGGCACGCTGAAGCTCGTGGATCAAGTCGTCCCAGGCTTCCAGCGATCCCGAGTTCCACTCCTGGAAGATCGTGGCGTACTCGAATCCCAGCTTTTCGGCGTACTCTTGGACGCGCCGCTCCATGTGAGTCAACCTCTCGTCGGTCACGTTGCACGGCACGCGCATGAACCCATAAGCAAGCGGTTTCATCGTCATCGGCGCTGCCCTTGAACGACCCAGATGGTTGCCCCGGTCTCTTGCTCGATGTGGGTCTTCATCGCCTCCTGGAGACCAGGCAGCCGCGCGAAGTGCCACAAGCTCGGGACGATCGCGTTGCGCACGTCGGAGCGCTTGAGCGTGTCGAGCAAGGTGTAGAACGCCGACTCCGAACACTGGATTTGTTCGGTGAAGACCTGGTCGAGGGTGAACCCCTCGCGCTCGGCGTACTCAGCCAGCTCGCGCCGGATGCGTTCTACCTCGTCTTGATCGTCGGCAGTAGCAACCCGCATGTAGCCGTAGATCGTTGGCCGCATAGTCAGCCCTTTCAAACCTGGCGACGCTGAAGGCCGGTACGACGGCGGCCCTTTGGCAAGCACCGACGCACCGGCTTAGACCAGCAAACGGCTCTGACCTGCGTAAACCCACAGCGGAACTGTCACAGTGGTGACGCATAGGTGTGGCATCGCACGGGCTGACCTGCGCGAACAGCGACGGACCAACTATCCTTTGTGTCCGCCACCTTGAGCGGAGAGGACATGGGGCATGGCGAGCAAGCGTGTGCGACTCGCCCAGCGTCGGAAGGCAGTCGGCTACAGCCAAGAGAAGCTGGCCGAAGTGCTCGGCGTCGAGCGTACGACTGTCGTGCGCTGGGAGACTGCCGAGACGGAGCCCCAACCCTGGACCAGGCCGAAGCTAGCTCGCGCGCTCAAGGTCACGGCTGAGGAGCTACAAGTACTCCTGGACGACATCGTGATCGTTCAGGCGGAGCAGAGCGAGCGCATGAGCTACGTGCTCCAACACCCCAGCAGCGTCGACCTGGTGGCCGTGGCCTACCTGCATGAGCGCATCCGGCAACTCGATGAGTCCTACGACAAGTCGCCGTCGACCGCCCTACTCGGACCAGCCGGCCACGTGCACGGGCAAGTTGGTTACCTGCTCGAACACGCAACCGGTCGGGTTAAGAAGGCGCTCTTCGAGGTGCAGGCCGAGTCAGCGACGTTCATGGGCCAACTGGTATGGGACGTCAGCCAGAGGCGCGACCACGAAGGACCTGTCGGCTACTTCGATGAAGCTGTGCAGGCAGCTCGTCAGGTGCGTGATCCATCCGTCGAGTCCTACGCGATCCTGCGGAAGGCGTACGTCGCGCTGTATGGCGAGAAGGACCCGGTTAAAGGTCTGGAGCTAGCCGACGAAGCCGCGGCCGTCGCCAAGCTGTGCAGCCCCTCGCTCACTGGTCTCTCGCTTCTCCACGTGGCCGAGGGTCACGCCATGACTGGCGCGCTCATCGACTGCGAGGCTGCACTGAAGAAGGCCGAGGCTCAGTTTGATCGGGTCGACAAGGATGACGTGGCGGCCGACTACTACACGGTCAACGAGTTCAACCGGCTCGCCGGCTCGTGCTACCTGTTCCTCGATCTACCAGACAGAGCTGAGCCGATCCTTCAGCCGACTGTGCTGGCGCTGAGTGCCAAGAAGAAGAGTCAGACCATCGCGCTCGGTAACCTCACTCTGAGCCTCATCCGTCAACGTAAGCTGGACGAAGCGGCAGCGACGATGCACCGAACGATCGACGCCGTAGAGCTGACACGCGGCGGCGGTGGGTTGAACCTGGCCTTCGCTGCTGGTCGGGAGCTACGTGAGTGGCGAGCCGAGGGTTGGGTGCAGGACATCAATGACCGCCTCCTAGCCTTGATGGCCGCTATCTAGCACGTGAGGTGTTCGTGGGTATCGACCAGGACAAGCAGGCCGTTCGCGAGAAGGTGTGGCGCCTGCTTGATCGGGAGAAGGCAGTACCTCGGGACTCGTTTGGGAAGATCCCTGCCTTCCACGGGGCGGAGCAGACCGCTGAGCGGTTGGCCGAGACGCCAGAGTGGCAGGCCGCTCGGGTCGTGAAGACCAACCCTGACTTCGCCCAGCTACCCGTGCGTGCGCGTGCGCTTGATGACGGCAAGCTCGTCTTCATGGCGGTGCCGAAGATCGCCAGTGAGCAACCCTTCTACCTGCTCGACCCGAAGGGACTCCAGATAAGCGCCCTCATCGCGGCCGAGAAGAGCGGAGCGAAGCAGTACGCCACGCGGGTTGGCCTGGATGAGATGCCACCAATCGACATGGTCATCTGCGGAAGTGTGGCTGTGAACCGCTCAGGAGCCCGTATTGGTAAAGGAGCGGGTTACAGCGACCTGGAAGTCGCCTTGCTGATCGAAGCCGGTCTGGTGACGTCTCAGACGGTCATAGTGGCACCCGTGCATCAGCTTCAGGTAGTCGAGGACGACATCCCGGAGACGCCGCACGACTTCAGCGTGGACCTAATCGTCACGCCCGAGCAGGTGATCCGCTGCGACAACCCACGCCGGCCTCGGGGTGTGATCTGGGGCGATCTAAGCCCCGAACAGATCGCGGCTATTCCGGTGCTTTCAGCGCGGCAGGCTGCGAGCTAGGCCACCCGTCCGGCCCGGTCAGCGACGCCCCCTCGGCTCTCGCCTGCTCGACCAGGCGCCGCGCGAGCTCCTCGTCGAGCATCGGAGCGTCGCTCTGGGCGCTGGCGGCTGCTGGTTCGCCCGCGATGGTCTCCGCTACCGGATCTGTCGTCATGCTGGTCATCTGGTGCCTCCTCTACCTGCGCCTATGCACAGAGTGTCATATGGGAGTTACGCCTTTGTTCTGGCTCTGCCACGATTCCAGTGGTGACAGGTGGTTACCATTTAGGTATCGTCGGTGGTGTGTGATGTCGAGTTCCTGAAGGTCGTCTTTCCTCAGCTCGCCGCGGTGCTCATCGAGCGGGTCGTCGACGAGGGGCCGGTGGTACCGGTCGTCGCACGGACCCGGGCGGGGCCGCCGGTACGCCACCCTGCTGATCGACGCCGTCAGCGACCGGCGCGTCGACGTGCTGCCCGACCGCCGAGCCGCCACCGTGGCGGCCTGGCTGCGCGAGCATCCCGGGGTTCGGGTGGTGTGCCGCGATGGATCGGTGTCCTATGCCGAGGCGATCCGCCAGGGCGCCCCCGCCGCGGTGCAGGCCAGCGACCGCTGGAGCCGAGGGATCGTCGTCGGAGGCTTGGTGACCGTCACCCTGGCCGCCGCTATCACGGGCTGCAGTTCCGACGAGGATCCTGCGCCGCATTCTCGCCCAACGCCCTCCACCGCGCCGACCAGCGCACCGGCGCCATCCCCGACACCCACCTCAGCCGCTGACGAGGCCGAGCGACAGGCTGCCGGCAGCGATCATGAGGAGGTAGCCGGCGCCTTGGCCGTCTACGTCAATTATCGGGAGGATGGCCGGATGCACCGTGATTTGAGCCGGGAGCAGTTTGAGCGGATCGGTGTCGGTCAGCTGACCACTCCCGATGGCCTCACCTACACCCGCCGCACGACGAAGACGGCGCGTCACGTCTGCGATCAGAGGATCGGTGCCGGATCGCCGCTCGTCATCTACTACTGGGCAGCCGGGCAGGTGAACCACGTCGACGGGGCAGACGCGCAATGCCGTTAGCGGGAGGTCCGCAGCGCGGTGACGCGGCATCCCCAGGTCAGTGGCGATGTGGCGTACACGGCGGGTATCTGGGTGGACGGCGACGGCCACGAGATCGTCGTCCTGACCGGGCACTGCTGAGATGATCGATTCGACGACCGCCGTACCTGTGGCGTGAACGGTCGGGTCGCTGGCGGTGGGCTGATTGCGCTATCGAGTTGGGAAGGGCGGGATGTCCCGTTTCCATTGCTCGGCCGCGTCGCGGATCTCGTCGATCCCGAGGTGAAGGGGCAGGCAGAACGCGCTCCAGTGCCAGCGGGCGTCCTGGGCAGTCCACGGCGGTGCTGCTTCCGCCGACAGGTGCAGGCGGATGTGGGCCGTGTGTGGGTCCTGCTCGTGCAGGCTGAAGGCGAGGTTCGGTTCGGTGAAGGACAGGACGTCGTTGGCGTCTTCGTCCAGGGTGGGGCAGCGGGTCACCTGCCCGGTGGGGGTGCATGTCCGTAAGGGGCCGGCTACGGGTGTCATGGCATGGTCTACCCTGTCGAGATCGGTTGGGGGTCGATATGGACGGTTCTGGGCGCGACGGCGTGCCGCTGGTGGATCTTCGGTTGTGGGGGAAAAGCAAGAGGCTACCGCGGCCGTACCCGCTGATCTGTCATCTGATCGATTCCGGTGCGGCCACCGAGGTGCTGTGGCGGGACGTGCTGCCGCGCTCGGCAAGACAGGTGATAGCCGACGGGCTCGGCGTCTCCGACCCGGACGCGGGCCGCCTGCTCGCCTTCTGGACGGCGCTGCATGACATCGGGAAGGTCATACCGGGCTTCCAGATGCAGGCCCGCGAGGCGTTCGCGCGGCTGTCGGGTTACTCGACGGACGGCGCGCGTCGGGACTTCGGCCATGACGGGGCGACGCATCTGTTCCTGGGCCGCGTGCTCGGCGAACTGGGCTACGTTTCCGGCCTGACCGGGGGCGCGTCGGCAACCCGGGTCGCGCAGATCCTGGGTGGCCACCATGGCTGTTTCTACCAGGTCGACTCCCGAGAGTTCGACAGCCGCCTGGAATTTCCGCAGCTCGGCGCCGGGGAATGGGAGATCCAGCGGCGGGCTGTGCTCGACGCGGTGACGGGGGTGTTCGCTCCGCCGCCGGCACCGACAGCTGTGAGGCTCGAATCGGCGGCGCTGATCTGCGGTCTGGTGATCCTGGCTGACTGGCTGGTCAGCCAGGAGGACTTCCTCTCGGAACGCCTGGATGATCTCCCTGCCGGTGCGGACCTGCCGGCGTTGTGCGACCACCGGACGCGTTCCGCGGAATACGCCGTTGAGCTGGTCGCAGACGCGGGCCTGGGACGATTGGCGTTGCAGGGCGGATCGTTCGCGCAGGAGTTCCCCGACTACCCGCCCAACGCGCTGCAGCGCTCGGTCGCCGAGGGCCTGCCGCCGTTGCTGTCCGGCCCGGGGCTGTTGCTGGTGATGGCGCCGATGGGGATGGGGAAGACCGAGACCGCCCTGCATGCGGCCCGGTTGATGGGGGACGCGGCCGGAACGGCGGGTCTGTTCATGACGTTGCCGACGATGGCGACATCGGACCAGATGTACCAGCGGATACTGGCCTACGTTCAACGCCGGGCCGAGCCCGATGTGGATGCTGCTGTCACGTTGCTCCATTCGATGGCCTGGTTGAACGCTGCCTACGCGTCCGAGCCCGGCGGGGGCGCGGTGGTCACCGGCGACGACGATCCGACCAGCACGGTGCGCACAGCCGCGACCACCTGGCTGCGGGGACGTAAGCGCGGTCTGCTCGCTCCGCTGGCGGTCGGCACGGTCGACCAGGCGTTGCTGACGGTCCTGCCGGTGCGGCACAACGTGCTGCGGATGCTGGGCCTGGCCGGGAAGGTCCTCATCGTCGACGAGGTTCACGCCTACGACGCGTACATGCAGTATCTGCTGGCCCGTCTGTTGACCTGGCTCGGCGCGTTGAAGGTTCCGGTGGTGCTGCTGTCGGCGACGCTGCCGAGGTCGGTTGCCGAGCGGCTGGTGCGCGCCTATCTGTACGGGGCGCGCGGCCGGCGACACCGCGCGCCGCTTGACGTCGCCTACCCCGGCTGGGTGTATGCAGACGCGACCAGCGCAACGGTGACGACACGTGTGTTCGACGTCCCGCCCCGCCCGCCACTCGGCCTCGACCTCGTCGACATCCCCGCCCAGGTGAAAGACCCCTCAACCGCAGAGAAGTTGCTGGTGGATGACGGTGTGGACCGGCCGGTGGCACTGCGCAGGCTGCTGGCACCGGTCTTCCGTGACGGTGGGTGCGTCATGGTCGTGTGCACCACCGTCGCCGAGGCGCAGGACACGTTCACCGCCATCGCCGCATGGAAGGCGCAGGAGACTGCCGGTGCGCGAGGGAACGGGGCGGACGATTCCGGGCCGGTACTGGAACTGCTGCATGCCCGGCTGCCCGCCCGCGAACGGGAGAAGCGGACGGCCCGGGTGACGGCGGCGTTCGGCCGCGAGGTCGAACATCGGCCTATCAGGGCGATTCTCGTCGCCACTCAGGTCGCCGAACAGTCTCTCGATCTCGACTTCGATCTGGTCATCAGCGACCTGGCTCCGGTCGCTCAACTGCTGCAGCGGGCCGGTCGCTGCCAGCGCCATCCGCAGGTGGACGAGGCCGGCCTGCGGCCCGCGTGGGCCGCTGAGGACCCACGGCTGGCGGTGCTCCTTCCCCGCGGGGATGACGGTGACCTGGTGTTCCCGGACCGGTGGACCGGCGTCTACGACCGGTCCCTGCTGCGGCGCACCTACGACGTCCTCGTGAAGAAGGCCGCCGGTGGGGTCGAGATTCCTGGGGATGTGCAGCCGATGGTCGAGGAGGTCTACGACGAGACCTTCCACGAGAACCTGGACGAGGACGGGATCAAACGGCTTATGGAGGACGAGGTCCGCGTGGGCATCGCCGAGATGGCCGCGGTCAAGGCTCCGGCGCAGCTTCGGGACCTCGAGCCGCTGACGACGAAGGAGATCGACGAAGACCGGGTGTCCACCCGGCTCGGAGCGGAGTCGGTGCGGGTCGTCTGCTGCTACGTCGATGCCGACGGCGACCGCTGGCTCGATCGGGGCCGAACCAGGCGCCTTCCCGCGACCGGCACCGGTCCGGCTGGCCGGTTCACGCCCGCCCAGGTCCGGACCATTTTGGGGGAGAGTATCCCCCTGCGTGACGGCGAGTGGAGACGTCGCGACCGCGAGGTGACCGCCCCGCCGCCAGCCTGGTCGGACAACGCCACGCTGCGGGAGCTGCTCCTGCTGCCCCACCATCTTGACACCGAGGGCACCGTCAGCCCCGTCGAGGTCGGCGGCCGTGCCTTCCGCCTCGACCCCACCCTCGGCCTTCTCGGATGACTGGCCCGAAGGTGCGTAGGTGGCACAATCGGACCGTCCCCACGCCCGTGGGGGTGATCCATAGGTCACGGCGACCCGTAGGTCGGCACTACTCACTTCCCCACGCCCGTGGGGGTGAAGCAGGTTTGGGGTGGATGGTCCACCAGTGAAGTTCCGAACTAGGTAACGGCATCCCGTAGCTCTGCTTATGGGCAGCATGCATATATGGTGTGTCGGGATCGCCGGATGGACCGGCAGCGGTACCCGACAGGATGGCGGTGGCAGTGAGAGCCTCTCTCCCTGAATTGATCTTGATTGTTGCTGCGTTGGCGATTATTGGTGCGATCGTCGTCAGGCTGACCTCATAGCGCTACCGGTAGGTCATTGGTCAGACGCCTATGGGATTCCAGGGACGAGGCCGCGTTCTGTCGGCGGTGGGTGATTAGGTGTGCTCCGGTCCGGGATGGCGGGCCGACGGGATTCCGGCGACGCTGCCGGAAAGTTCGGGGGAATTGCTGGTGAGCAGACAATGGTGAGTCGTCAGGGCTTTGACCTGCGGGAACGGCCGTGGCTACCAGTTCCCGAAGGCTCACGGCGGACGCGGGTCGGGTTGCGGGAGCTCCTCGTCCGCGCTCACGAGCTGACGGACGTCGATGTGCCGCTGGCTCCGGCGGCAGCCGGGCTGTGGCGGTTCCTTTACCTCTTGGCCGCTCGGGTGACCGGGCTCGACGACGCCGAGCTCGAGGTTGCCGAGTTCGACAGGCGCCGAGGTGAGGTACTGGAGGAGGGTCGGTTCGACGGGGCGGAGGTGGACGCGTATTTCGAGCGGTACGCGGACCGGTTCGACCTGTTCGATGTGGCCCGGCCATGGTTGCAGGATCCGCGCTTGGTGGAGGAATGTCCGTCCACCTCAGGTATCAACAGGCTGATCGTCGGTCGTCCGGCAGGGAACAACCAGGTGTGGTTCGATCATCATACCGAGGTGGAGCCGGCCCCGGTTCCGGCGGCTGAGGCGGCGTGGCATCTGATCGCTGCTCTCTATTACGGCCCGTCGGGGCGGTGCACGACCCGGAAGATCGGCCCGCTGTCGGAAGGGAACACCACGGCCGGGCCGCTGCGGGGTGGGCTGTCGTGCCATCCGGTCGGGCGGACAGTGTTCGAGTCGCTGGTGGCCGGTATTCCGTTCCCGGACGCTGGCGATTCCTACCGCGATCGTGCGGTGGATCTGGCGCCGTGGGAGCTGCCCGAGCTGCCGGACCCCCGCCGTGGGCCGGTGCCGGTGAAAGGTATGGCGCGGGAGCTGGCCGGCCGCTTCCAGCATGCGGTGCTGCTGACGCCGGACAAGACGGGTGAGCACGTGGTCGACGCGACGCTCACCTGGGCGTGGCGGGAGAAATGCCCGTCGGCGAAGGACCAGTACCTGATCTACCAGACGAGTAAGAAGGGCGACGCCTACCCACGGCCGGCGAGTGTCACCCGCGCGATGTGGCGGGATCTCGACGCGCTTCTCATGCACGACGTCGGTGAGGACAGCCGTTCCCGTCCGCTGGTGTTCGACGCCGTGAAGTACCTGCCGGCCGAGTTTGTCGAGCAACTACGGGTGCGGGTGTTCGGGTTTGACCAGGACGGGCAGACCCGCGACAAGCGGTTCTTCACGCGGATGACGCCGTCGGTGTTGCGGTGGCTGGAGGAGCGCGACCCGCAGTTCGTCCGGGGTATCAGTTCCACCCGGCAGGCGGCCGAGCGGGTCGGTAGTGCTCTGGTCTATGCGTTGCGGTGCGCGTGGGTACAGCAGGCTGACCCGGACGACGACGGTGTCCGCCAGCCGCGGCCCGACAAGGAGATCGGGCCGTGGGTCGCGGCGGCAGAAGGCCGGTACTGGCCGCAGGCGGAGCGGGTTTTCTGGAAGACGCTTGATGACGCAGCCCGGCAGACATCGCCAACCCGTTTCGACAGCGCGCCGGACTTATTCGCAAAAGTCGCTCGTGACGTCTACGACGACATCGCCGACCAGGTCGACTCCCAGGAGCACTGGCGGATGACCCGAGCGCTGGCCCGTAACCGTTACCGCGTCCGTGCGGTATAGCCGCCCCAGGAGAGATGCCGCATGACCATTGTCGAGACTTCCACCACCGAGGGCGAGCCTGCTTGGGCACCGGCCATGCGGTGGTATCCCCTGGCGACCCGCGAAAGGCTGGAAGCCCCGGCTCGGGCGCTGGTGACGGCGACGACCAGGGCGTTGCGGGTACCGGCAGATCGGTCCGCGTTGCGCCGGAGCCTGGGGAAGCCCCCGACGCATCCGATGGCGCAGCCAGCGCACAAGTTGGTCGCGCCGTACCTTCGCTTTCTGCCGGACACCGACGAACGCGGGATTGGCCCGACAAGGAAGATCGAGATCGACGCGGTTGAACGCGCCTTCTACATGGTCGCGGCGCTCATCGCGGCCCAGCCTCGGGCGGCCCGTGACGACCATCTGGCCACGGCCGGGGCAGACAGCGACCAAGAGAAGCACAAGAACACCGCTGAGGATATGTCGGCTTCGGAGGCCGAGCTGACTACGTCACCGCCTCCTACTGGTGACGACCCGGCTCCCGTGCCGTGGCGCAGCCTGGGCCGATGCCTGGCCGACGCCATCAACAAGATCCCGGTGCGGGAGCGGGAAGATGTCTACCGGCGGATGGAAGCGCGGCTGCGGCTGGTGTGCCGGCAGGACGTCGAGGGTGTGCATCGCCAGCTGCCCCGACTCATCCGCTACCTGCGGGCCGAGCAGGTCGACATCGACTGGACCCGCTTGATCGTCGATCTGGCCCGCTGGGGTGGCGAGGCCGACACGATCGCGAAGGCGTGGCTGCAGCACTACTACCGGACGGTCCGTCTCCCGCGGGCCGGCGAGCTCGACACCGACAACACCGACATCGGTTCCACTGACGACGCCGAAAGCGAGACGCCATGACCGCCGCGAAGTTCCTCGATATCCATCTGTTGCAGACCATCCCGTATGCGAATCTGAACCGGGACGATCTCGGCGCGCCGAAGACCGTGGTCTATGGTGGCAAGACCCGTACCCGGGTGTCCAGTCAATCTTGGAAGCGCGCTATTCGACTTCAGGTGGAGACCGCTCTGGGTGATCCGGCGGTGCGGACCCGCCGGATCGTCACCGCGGTCGCCGAGCGGCTCGTTACCCAAGGCTGGCCGGCGGAGCTGGCCGGCTACGCGGGCAAGCAGGTGCTGATGTCCGCGGGCAAGAGCGGCATCAAGACCGAGAAGGACCGCGACAAGAACGACATCTCCTCGGTTCTGCTCTATCTGCCCGCCGGAGCGCTGGATGAGCTGGCCGAGATTGCCGCCGGTCACCGGGACAAGCTCCAGGCCGAGATGGGGAAGAAGACGCAGAAGCCGGTGCTGCCCGTCGACGAGGTCGCGGCGGTGCTGTCGAGCCGCAACGGCACGATCAATCTGTTCGGCCGGATGCTTGCGGAACTTCCCGGCGGCAAGGTGGATGGCGCGGTGCAGGTCGCGCACGCCTTCACCGTGCACTCCACCGATCCGGAGATCGATTTCTTCACCGCGGTCGACGACATCCCCTCGGCGGACGATCAGGGGAGCGGGCATATGAACGCCGGGGAGTTCTCCGCCGGGGTCTTCTACCGGTATGCCAGCCTCGACACGGCTGGGCTGGTCGACAATCTCGACGGGGATGTGGCCACGGCCTCCGAGCTGACGGCCCAGTTCCTGCGGGCGTTCCTGGCGGCGCTGCCGAGCGGGAAGCGGACGGCTACCGCGCCGAATACCCTGCCCGAACTGGCCTACGTCGGGGTCCGCTCCGACCGGCCGATCTCGCTGGCGGCGGCGTTCGAACAGCCGGTCCGTCCCGGGCCGGAAGGCGGCTGTGGTGAGCCCGCCCGCGACGCCCTCACCGACTATGCCGCTGGCCTGCACCAGGTCTGGGGCAGAGACGGGGTTCTGCTGGACGGCCACGCCTCGATCGACGGCAAGCCGCGGGATAAGGGGCTGGGCACCCAGTACGGCTCCTACCCGGAATTGCTCGCGGGCGCGGTGGCCGTCGCCTACCCGGGGGCAGCGGTATGAGTGGGCTGGTCCTGCGGCTGGCCGGGCCGCTGCAGTCGTGGGGGGAGCACAGTGCGTTCGCCGATCGGGACACGATGAGTTTTCCGACCCGGTCCGGTCTCGTGGGGATGTTCGCCGCCGCGATGGGGCTGGCTCGTGGCGCATCGTTGGTCCGGTTCGCCGATCTGCGGCTGACCGTGCGGGTCGATGCCCCCGGCGTGCCGCTCACGGACTTCCAGACGGTTGGCGGAGGATTGCCGCCAGCACGCACTGTGCCGATCGCCGACGGTAAGCACCGGCCGGGCGACACCGGAACGTTGGTGATCCGCCGTCGCTATCTGTCCGACGCGGTGTTCACGGTGGCGGTCACCGGCCCCGATGAGCTCGTCGACCAGGTCGGGGAGAAGCTGCTGCATCCGCGGTGGCAGCCCTACCTGGGCCGCCGGTCCTGCCCGCCGGATCAGCCGTTCGTGTTGCGCCGCCGGACGGAGGACCCCGAACGGGATCTGCGGGAGCGGGTGCCACTGCCCAGGCGGCCCCGGTTCATCCGCACCGAGGACGGGACGGTTGAGGTCGACCTGCTGACCGAGACCGCCCAGGACAACGCTGCGGTGACCGAACTCGCCGACGTTCCGGTGAGCTTCGCCTCCCTCGAGCGGCGCTACGAGCGCCGCTCGGTGTACCGGCAGGTCGTCACCGTCAACGCCAGCTTGGTGCAGTCACCCGGCCGGAACTACCGCGAGGCGCTCTTCCGGTACATGCGGGGGGACTCGTGAACGCCTGGCTGCTGCGCATCGTCCCGGACCTGCGGCGTGGCGACGTCCGCCGTGATCTCGCCGACGTCGTGCGTCTCCATCAACGGGTCATGTCGCTGGTCCCCGACGACATCGGCCCCGATGCCCGGAACCTCGCCGGTGTCCTGTTCCGCGTCGAACAGATCCCCGCCGGTGCCCGGCTGCTCGTCCAGACCCGGCTGGAGCCTGTCACCGACCGGCTGCCCGCCGGCTATGGCACCTGCGAGGCCCGTAAACTCGGCCCCCTCCTCGAGAGCCTGCGGCCCGGGCTGGCCGTGCACTACCGGCTGACCGCGAACCCGGTGAAACGCGGCGGGCGCAACGCCGGACCGAAAGAAGGAAAAATCATCCCGTTGCGGGGCACGGCGGCCGACACATGGTGGGCCACCCGGGCCAGCGGGTGCGGGCTGGCCCTGCGTACTCTCACCGCGATGCCGTTCGACGACGCCACCGGCCGACGCGGGTCCGGCGGCCAGGTGCGGCACGCCCTCACCCGCTACGACGGCATTGCGGTCGTCAGCGACCCCGACGCGGTGCGCCGCGTGGTGCTCGACGGCGTCGGCCGCGGCAAGTCCTACGGTGCCGGTCTGCTCAGTCTCGCCCCGATCGGGGCCGCCGGATGAGCAGAACCACCATGACCGCCAAGCAGAAACTCGGACGGCCCACGCTGGCGATGCTCCCTCGGATCGCCGACAGCCTGTCCTTCCTCTACGTGGAGTCGGTCCGCATCACCCAGGACGACACCGGCGTGCTGGCCTCGGTCGAATCCCCGCGGGGCACCGAGAAGGTGTACATCCCGACCGCGGCCCTGACCTGCGTACTCCTGGGACCCGGCACATCGATCACCCAGCCGGCGATGGCGACCTTCGCCCGGCATGGCACCAGCCTGGTCTGCGTCGGTGCCGGCGGTGTCCGCAGCTACGCCACCATCGCCCCGGCCACCTTGACGACCAACTGGCTGGAGAAACAGGCGAAGATCTGGGCCGATGACGAGCGACGGGTACAGGCCGCCATCCGGATGTACCGGCAGCGGTTCAACACCGACGTCCCCGACGGCACCACCCTCGCCCAGCTGCGCGGAATGGAAGGCCAGCGGGTCAAGGCCTACTACCGGCTGCTGGGCCAGAAACACCGCATCCCCCGCTTCCGACGGAACTACGATCCGGCGAGCTGGGACACCCAGGACCCGGTCAACCTCGCCCTCTCCGCGGCAAACGCCTGCCTGTACGGGGTGGTTCACGCCACCATCTGCGCGCTGGGCTGTTCGCCGGCACTCGGCTTCGTGCACAGCGGAACGCAGCTCGCGTTCGTCTACGACATCGCAGACCTGTACAAAGCGAAGATCACTATTCCGTTGGCGTTCGCGTTACACGCCTCAACCGATCCCGAACGGGCCGCCCGTGCCCGGCTCCGCGAGGACTTTCGTCTCGTCAAGCTCCTACCCACCATCGTCGCCGACATCCAGAACCTCCTTGACCTTGACCTTGACACCGACGCCGAGGGCGCAGAGAGTGCCGACAGCGGTCTCGCCGTCGACATGGTCCACCTGTGGGACCCCGACATCGGCCAGCTCCCCGCCGGCGTCAACTACAGCGCCGCGGACACCGGCGATCTCACCGACCCTGACGACGACATCCTCACCAACCTGGGCGGCCCATGGCCTCAATGATCGTGATTTCGACGACCGCTGTGCCCGACCACGTCCGCGGAGCCCTGAGTCGATGGCTCGTCGAACCCACTGCCGGGCTGTACGTCGGCACTGTCTCCGCACGGGTCCGTGATGAACTGTGGGCCGCTGTCGCCGCCAGCGTCGCTGACGGAGCCGCCGTCTGCATCCACACCGCCGAAACCGAACAGGGCTTCAATATCAGAACCGCCGGTGAGCGTCGGCGCCACGTACTTGACTTCGACGGCCTCCAACTCATCGGACTCCAACCACAACAGACGCCGGAAGCGTTGTAAAACCCCAGGTCAGCAAGTGCCGTCCCCACGCCCGTGGGGGTGATCCGCGGTCAATGATGACTGGTGTTCAGACCACGGCGCCGTCCCCACGCCCGTGGGGGTGATCCGCAGCGGGACGTTCCGGGCCTCGCCGGAGATATGCCGTCCCCACGCCCGTGGGGGTGATCCGACTCCATGGCGGGCATGCAACAACAGGTGCTGGCCGTCCCCACGCCCGTGGGGGTGATCCGCTCGTCCTGGGTACGCCGGAGGTCGTTCCACCGCCGTCCCCACGCCCGTGGGGGTGATCCGCGTAGATTTTGTTCCGGTCGGAAACGATGACGGCCGTCCCCACGCCCGTGGGGGTGATCCGGCGGCTCGGTGGGTGTGTGAGTTGGTGAGTCTGCCGTCCCCACGCCCGTGGGGGTGATCCGACGTAACGCATCGTCAACCCCCCCGTTAGCGTGCCGTCCCCACGCCCGTGGGGGTGATCCGCATTGAGGGCGTGGACCCCACCGGCCGCACCTGCCGTCCCCACGCCCGTGGGGGTGATCCGGCACCCCGGGTCGTCACCCCCGGCTGCTGGCCGCCGTCCCCACGCCCGTGGGGGTGATCCGGTGTCGTCGTGCCGTTGGCGGCTCATCGGGTTGCCGTCCCCACGCCCGTGGGGGTGATCCGACCGGCCCTTGATTATGTGGATGGACTCGATCGCCGTCCCCACGCCCGTGGGGGTGATCCTCCGCCCCGGCGGCTGATGGTGGCGCTGGCACGGCCGTCCCCACGCCCGTGGGGGTGATCCGGCGCCCAGATCCGTACGACCGTCATCGACGGCGCCGTCCCCACGCCCGTGGGGGTGATCCGTGGTCGCCCGACCTCGATGACTGGCTCGACGGGCCGTCCCCACGCCCGTGGGGGTGATCCGGTTACAGTATGCGCCCAGAGCGCAACTCTGGTGCCGTCCCCACGCCCGTGGGGGTGATCCGCTGCGCGACTACGGCGCCGACGCCAACCCGACGCCGTCCCCACGCCCGTGGGGGTGATCCCTGGGAGTCCGGCCGGCGGAGCCGATGGAGCTCGCCGTCCCCACGCCCGTGGGGGTGATCCTGTGAGGCGAGGGCAACGCCGGGGCGGACGATTGCCGTCCCCACGCCCGTGGGGGTGATCCAGTTCGGCTACCTGCGCGAGGGTCAGCGCCGGCGCCGTCCCCACGCCCGTGGGGGTGATCCGGGCTGGACGGGGGGGGCAGCAGTCGGCGAGCCGCCGTCCCCACGCCCGTGGGGGTGATCCGCCATACGGGACGATCGCCTGCGCGACGGAGAAGCCGTCCCCACGCCCGTGGGGGTGATCCGGTCAGCTTCAGCGTCTCCGGCACGGATGAGGTGCCGTCCCCACGCCCGTGGGGGTGATCCGGTGCAGGGCGTGCTGGTGGATGTTGATGTGCGGCCGTCCCCACGCCCGTGGGGGTGATCCGCGTGCGATACACCACCAGCGGTCGCGGCGGTGGCCGTCCCCACGCCCGTGGGGGTGATCCGTCCTTCCGGCCAGACGCACCGTCGCGGTTTTCGCCGTCCCCACGCCCGTGGGGGTGATCCGCGCTCGCCGCGGCCGGACTCCTGCCGGAGGCCGCCGTCCCCACGCCCGTGGGGGTGATCCTGTGCTGACGCTGCTCGCCGCGGCCGGCGTGGAGCCGTCCCCACGCCCGTGGGGGTGATCCGTGGCACGGATCGTCCCAGCAGGAGGGACGATGGCCGTCCCCACGCCCGTGGGGGTGATCCGACTGGCGACTCAAGGGCTGGGCTGCGGAACCGGCCGTCCCCACGCCCGTGGGGGTGATCCGCTCGCGACCGAGTACGCCACCAAGACGCTGCGGCCGTCCCCACGCCCGTGGGGGTGATCCGGAGTCCGCCAGGAAGCGTCCCGAGAAGAACGCGCCGTCCCCACGCCCGTGGGGGTGATCCGACGCCGAGGTCGTGCATGTCGCGCCGCGCGAAGCCGTCCCCACGCCCGTGGGGGTGATCCGGTTGCCATCATGGCCGACCTACGCATCGTCGAGCCGTCCCCACGCCCGTGGGGGTGATCCGTGCCGCGTGAGGAGGTCGTCGTGGCCGCAGACGCCGTCCCCACGCCCGTGGGGGTGATCCGCCATTAGTCTGATCTTGATGGTGAAACGGGCCGCCGTCCCCACGCCCGTGGGGGTGATCCGCGATTCGCCTCGGTGATGTGGTCGAGATCATCGCCGTCCCCACGCCCGTGGGGGTGATCCGTCGGGGATATTCCCGATGCGGTTCCTCGCCGCGCCGTCCCCACGCCCGTGGGGGTGATCCGTTGCACGCCGAACGGGGCGCGGCGCTCGTTTAGCCGTCCCCACGCCCGTGGGGGTGATCCTCGACCAGGATGACCGCGTCGAACTCCAGGCCCGCCGTCCCCACGCCCGTGGGGGTGATCCGGCGTACGCCCGCCGAGATCGCCGAGCTGAAGGGCCGTCCCCACGCCCGTGGGGGTGATCCGGGAGGCGCCGTACGACGCTTCCCTACATGCGCGCCGTCCCCACGCCCGTGGGGGTGATCCGCATTGCCACGGGGCGCAGCGTCGGCGTGGAAAGCCGTCCCCACGCCCGTGGGGGTGATCCTCGCCGCGGCGTCCCGCGACGCCGTCGATCGCCGCCGTCCCCACGCCCGTGGGGGTGATCCGGCGCTGGACGCCGCAGCCCGTCGCGTCCAGGTGCCGTCCCCACGCCCGTGGGGGTGATCCGGCGCTGGACGCCGCAGCCCGTCGCGTCCAGGTGCCGTCCCCACGCCCGTGGGGGTGATCCGGATCAGTGATGGACGGCCAGTTCGACGCGGAGGCCGTCCCCACGCCCGTGGGGGTGATCCGGATCAGTGATGGACGGCCAGTTCGACGCGGAGGCCGTCCCCACGCCCGTGGGGGTGATCCGTGGGTGGGCACCCCGAAAAATCTCTAACTAGCGCCGTCCCCACGCCCGTGGGGGTGATCCTCACCGGTGGCACGCGGGGGTTCACAGCGGCCGGCCGTCCCCACGCCCGTGGGGGTGATCCGTGCGGCGATGTTCGGACATGGCCATGGCAATGGCCGTCCCCACGCCCGTGGGGGTGATCCGGAGGACATGACCATGGACACCACTACCGCCATGCCGTCCCCACGCCCGTGGGGGTGATCCGAGGGGCGGTCTGCGCTGGTACTGGACGCGCGAGCCGTCCCCACGCCCGTGGGGGTGATCCGGGGATCAGGCGTGAGCCGATTCAAGGCGTCCGGCCGTCCCCACGCCCGTGGGGGTGATCCGGTCTTAGCGTACTCACCGTCAACCCGGGAAC
>NZ_CAKJTM010000004.1:0-59684 GCF_917627345.1 Protofrankia sp. CiP3
GCGCGGCGCTGCTCGCCGCGGGTGATCAGTTCGCCGCCGCGGTGTCGGCGACCGGGGACGCGGCCCTGGCCGCGGCGGGACCGGCCGCGGCCGGCGGGCATCCGGCCGTCACCCACCACCTGCTCGGCCAGCTCACGGCGCTGCTCCCGGACGTGGCCGCCGACCTGCAGCCAGCGCGCGCATGGGAGGTTCGATGACCAGCACCCAGTTCATCTCCTGGTCACGGCGGGGGGCCGGCGCCGGGCAGCCCGCCGGGCCACCGCAGGGGCCGGATCTCGGGTCGCCCACCCGCCGGTGGGTCCAGCCCGCGGCGGTCATCGTCACCGCGGTGCCGGCGAAGGGCAACCCGGCCGAAAGCCTCGTGACGTCCGCCCCGATGCAGCTGCTCGGCCCCGCGGACGCGGGCCGGCCGGCCCAGATCGTCCGGTGCGCCCCCCGGGACGGCGACCGACAGGCGGAGCCCAACTACCTGGCGCTGGTCGAGTTCGCCCACCCGGACCTGCCCTGGATGTTCAGCCCCGACCAGCACACCACCCCGCCACCCGGCGGGGTTCGTCCGTGGCTGCGGCTGCTCGTGCTGGAGGCGCCACCCGGGACGGTGCTCGCGGACCGGCTGGCCCGCTGGCCGCGCAGCCCCTATCCCGTGCTGGCCGACCCCGGGCCGTGGCCGGAAGAGCAGCGCAACGAGCTGTGGGCGTGGGCCCATGTCCAGGTGCAGACGGACTCCCCGGAGGCAGCCGACGCGATGCTGAGGACCCCGTCGCCGGAGTGGTCGCTCGTCCGGTCGCGGGTGCTCTGCCCGACGCGGCTGGCGCCCGACCGGGCCTACCTCGCCTGCCTCGTGCCGGCGTTCGAAGCCGGCCGGCTCGCCGGCCTCGGCCTGCCCGCCGACACCGGAGGCATGAGCCTCACCCACGACGGTGCCCCGCTGCCCGTCTACCACTCCTGGTCCTTCCAGACCGGGCCCGCCGGGGACTTCGAGACGCTGGCCCGCAAGCTCAACCCGCTGCCGGCGGCACTGGCCGCGACGATCGGGGTGCGCCAGGTCCATGTCGGGCTGCGCGCATCCAGACTGGCGGAGGACGACACGGGGTTCACCCCGGCGCCCTACCCGGTGGCCACGGCCATCACCCGCCTGGAGCACCCCGCGGCGCCCCCGGCGCCGGATGACCGGCCCGCGCCACCGGGCCTGCCGGCCAGCGGTCTGGAGCCCGGCGCGGCCGACCCGCAGGTCGCCGTCCTGCACCGCCGCCTCAAGCTGCTGCTCGACCCGGTCGCCGCCCAGGAGGACGATGTCCCGCTGGTCGGGCCGCCGCTGTACGGGCGCTGGCACGCGGAGGTGAACAGCCTCGACGGCACGCCCGGCGCCGCCGAGCTGGCCGCGGTCGAGGCGGGCACCAGCCAGACCTGGATCACCCAGCTCAACGCGGATCCGGCGATGCGGGCCGCGGCCGGGCTCGGTACCCGGATCGTTCAGCAGGACCAGGAAGAGCTGATGCGCGCGGCCTGGGAGCAGCTCGCCGACATCCTGGCCGCCAACCGGCGCATCCGCTGGGCGCACCTGTTCGCGCGGACCGGCGGTGCGCTGCACGCCCGGCTCGGCGCGCTGTCCACCGGATCGGCTCTGCGGGTGACCAACCCTGCCCTCGCGCGCCTCGTCATGGAAGCGGACGCGGCGAGCCGGGAGACCGTGTACGCCGGCCTGGCGGCCAGCACGCTCCCGCCATCAGTGGCTGACGTGGCGTTCACCCGTGGCACCCGGTACGCCGTCAAAGCCGCCAGCCGCGACGCCAGAAGCGAACAGCCCGGCGTCGAGCCAGGCCTGCCGCTGACCGCCGCGACCTGCGCCCAGCGCGCCGTCGCCGGGCTCAGCGACGGCGATCCGGGCATGTTGCCCGCCCGGTTCACCGGCCCACGGGCGGTACAGCCGGAGGTGCTCGCCGAACTGCTCAGCGACCCGCGGCTGGCGCGCGGCGTCACCGACCGGTTCGGCGCGGCCCCGGACCAGCGGCTCGCTCAGATCGCCGGGCTGCCCGCCGCGCTGGGCGCCTACGCCGCGCAGGTGGATGAGCAGCCGGCGGCCGCCGGCGCCGGGGCGCAGGTCCGGTTCGCCGCCGGATCGGAGATCGCGCAGCAGGTCCACGCGCTGATCACCGCTGCCGGGACGCTCGAGCGGCAGGGCCAGATCCAGCTGGGCCTCGAGACGCGGCACGACTTCGACGCCTTCACGCCGAGTCCTGGACAGGCCGCCGAGCTGTCCATCGACGCCTTCCAGCGCCTGGCGGCCGTAGCCCGTCAGGACGACGACGGGCACCTGCCGACCAGCCCCGCTCTCACCGCCGCTGGCCTGCGGATCCTCGTGCCAGCCCGGCCAGCCGGCCCGCTCGGCGCGCTGACCCGCGACGCCCATGTCGGAGACCAGCCAGCCCTCGTCCTCGCCACCGCCATGACGCTGCGAGACGTCGCCACCGACGCCCTGGGGCCGGTATCCGGGGCGCCGGCCACGACAGGCTCCCGGGTCCTGGCCCAGCTCCTGACCGGCGCGACCGACGCGGACAGCCATCTGCTCGCCGCCGCCGTGCCGGCGTTCGGCACCGAGATCACCCCGCAGGACGCCACGGCCGTCGGCCCGGCCCTGACCCGCTTCGAGCCTGCGCTGGCCGACCAGGCGGTACGCGCCCTGACGCCGGACCCGGCCTACCAGCGGCTGCTCGGCTACGCCCACGAATTCGTGGGCCCGCAGGTCCGCCGTCGACGAGACTCGCCGTTCCATCCGGCGATGGCCGCGCCGCGGTTCCCGGCCCCGATCATCGACCGGCTCAGCCGGCTCGACCGCCGGGAGTGGGTACTCGGCGGCGTCAACCAGATGCCCGCCAACTCGGTCGCCCTGCTGGCCCCCAACTGGCGGTTCATCGAGGCGCTGGCCGTCGGGCTGAACCACGAGCTCGCCCGCGAGCTGCTCTGGCGCGGGTACCCCACCGACCGGCGCGGGTCGAGTTTCCCCCGGTTCTGGCCGGGCGACGCGCCGGACCTGGCCGACCTCGACGGCTGGGCCGGCGACCTGGGCGACCACGCGCCGCCGGGCCGGGCGACCGTGATGACGATCCTGGTGATCAAGGGTGACCTGCTGCGCCGATACCCCACCACGATCATCGGCGCGGTCCGGGGCCGGCCCGGCCACGCCGACGGCCAGACCTCCTTCACCCCGGACGAGGGCGCCGGTGCCTACGCCGAGCAGCTGTTCCCGGCCCGGCCGCTGGGGGATGACGTCAGCTACACCGCGCTGCGGATCGACCCGCCGGAGCTGCGCCGGGAGGACCCCAAGGACTACCAGCACTGCTGGTACGTCTCCCTACGCCAGCCTGACGACGAGCCCCGCTTCGGGCTGGACGAGAAGCCCGACGTCGCCGCCGGCACGAACAAGGGTCTGGGGATCCAGCGGGTGGACGACTGGTCGTGGCAGGGCCGCGAGCAGGACACGCCGACGCTGCGGCCCGCCGATCTGGGCGCCGCCAATAGCGCCGTGGTCGCCGCCAACTGCCTCCAGCGGCCGTTCCTCGCGCTGCTGCGCGCGCCCGACTTCCTCCTATAACCCCAAGCCCACATAGCCCCCGAACCCACATAGCCCCAAGCCCACATAGCCCCGCAGTCCTGTAGGAGCGCCCACATGCCCGAACCACCCGCCGACCTGTGGGCCGGCCTCGACCCGACGCTGCCGATCGCCCTGCTCCCGGTCCGGCTGGAGACCCGGTTCGGCGACCGGCCGCTGCTCGGCGGCGACGGCACACCCACCCTGATGGACGACGGCACGCCGGCCCGCGTGCCTGTCCTGCGGGTGCGTGTCTACCCGGACGAACTGACCATCACCACAACCGCGATCAGGCTGACAGCCGCGCAGTGGGCCGCCGGCACCGAGTTCTGGGCGGCCCAGCGCGACCCGGCCGCGACGGCGGACCTCGTGGCAGCGGCCTGGGCACGCCTGGTCGGCCAGGTCGGGACGGCCCGTGCCGTCTGGGTGGCGCGGGAGACTCGTTCCGGCCCGCCCGCACCGCCTGACACCGACACCGGCCCGGCCGAGCGGCCAGCCACCGCCGTCCTGCTCCCGGACGGCTGGCTGCTGGCCGGCTGGCTGGGCGGGGCGCAGGTGCTCCACCACTACCTGCCCCGGCCGGCGGGTGACCTCCAGGTCGGCCCCTCCCGTGATATTCCCGCCTTCACGCCCGACGACCCCACGCTGGTGGCACCGGACGACCCGCTGCGCTGGGCGGTCGACTTCGACGCCGCCTGCCGGGCCGGGATGGCGGCAACCATCGATCTGGCCACCGCCGGACAGGTGCTGGGCCGCGCCCTGCCCCCGGTCGCCACCCGCGGGCTCGACACCCTCGTGGCCGTGGGCATACGGGAGCCCACCGCCGAGCGGACCCCCGACAGGGAGGCTGAGTCCCTGGCGGCGCTGCTCACCGGGCACGCGGACCGCGACACGCTCGCGCTGCTCGCCCCGGGGACGCCGACGAACAACCTGACCGATCGCCCGTCTGGCTACTCCAGCCGGCCCGACCCGTTCGCCAGCCTGTCCCGCCTGCTCGCGGACCCGGCGGCTGGCGGCGGAGCCGTCGACCCGGGCGCCGCGCTGAGCGGGCAGGCCGCCGACGGGGAGATCCTCGAAGCGGCGCTCGGCCTGCCCGCGGCGACCCTCGCCGCCACGCCCGGGGCGGCCGGACGGGAGCAGGCGCACGCGCGGGCGATGACCCGGGCACTGTTTCCCGTCATGCTCGGCGAAGTGATCGGCACGCTGGCCCGGCCGCAGACCCCCAGCCCGGGCCCAGCCGCCGCCGAGCGGTTCCTGGACAGCCTCGACCGGCTGCTGCCCTTCGCCGCGGAATACCAGGCCTCCTTCGTCCGGGGCCGCGGCCCGCTGCCCACGCTGCGGGTGGGCCGCCAGCCCTACGGCATCCTGCCGATCATCCCGCCTGGCCGCTGGGTCCGGCATCCCGCCGAGCCCGGCCTGCTCGACGATCTGAACCGGTTGATCGACACCCTCCGGCCGGCGTGGGCGCTCGCGACCCGCTGGCTGCCCCGGCTGCGTCCGGACAGCGACCCGGTCGCCCAGCTGGTCAGCATCCTCGGCACCGCGCCGGTGCCGCACCCCGGCAGCTACCGGATCCGCAGTGTCACCGGGCCGCTCGGGCAGGCGCTGCACCAGGTCGCCACCGGCATGCCGACGATCCACGACACGCTGGCCCATGACGTCGCGGCCAAGGCCGCCGCCTCGCCCGGACTGATCAAAAAGATCGCGAGCACCGCCTACCGGGAGACCATGCTGGCCGCGCTCTGCCCCGCATTGGCAGGCAGCCAGCTCGAGGGCCTCACCCTCGAGGGAGCCCGCCCCATGGCCGTGCCCGTCGCCCGCACCGATCCGGCTCGCACCGGCTGGGAGTCGCCGGCCAGGTACCTGGCGGAGCTGGCGAACCGGCGTTACTCCCTCGGCCTCATGCGGGCGTTCGCCGGCACGCCGCCCACCGATCTGCTGTACCTGCTGGTCGAGCACGCTCTGGCGCTGGCGGGCGAGCTGGACGCCATCCGGCTGGTGGGCGCCGTGTCGCCCGCGGGCAAGACCGCGGCCACCGCGGCGGTGGCGGTACCGGCCGAGCTCGCCGGCACCAAGCTCACCATCGCTACCGCGTCCCGGTTCGCCGTCACCCCGCTGGAACAGTTCCTGGGCCCGGCCGCGCCACCACCGCAGCCGGGACTGACGGTCGCTCACCTCGTCGACGACGAGATGCTGACGGGCAACGTGTTCGAGGGGCTCCACCTGCCGCGCCCGCACGTCGACGGCTTCCCCGGGACCGTGCGGGCCGTCGGTGAGCTGGCCGCCGCGCGCCTGGACGACGCCGGCTACACGCGGCTCGTCGGGGAGACCCTGGCCTGTGCCTCAACCCGGCTGGACGCCTGGATCACCTCCGTCGCCGCGCGGCGGCTGAGCACCCTGCGCCAGGCCAGGCCGGACGGTGTCCAGCTCGGCGCCTGGGGCGTGCTGGTCGACGTCCGGCCGCGGCCCGGCCGCCCCGTGCGGCTGCCACCCGCCGGCGCCGACCCGGATCTCGCCCTGCTGGCACCGGTGAACGGCGCGGGATACGTCCACGCTCCCTCCCTGGAGCAGGCGCGGACGGCCGGAGTGCTGCGGGCGGGCGAGTTCGCCCATGCCGGCGACTCCTCGGCGCTGCACAGCATCGACCTGCGCTCCCGCCAGGTCCGCGTCGCTTCGGACATTCTCGACGCGGTCGCGAACGGCCAGCCGCTGGGCGCCGTCCTCGGCTACCGGCTCGAGCGCGCGCTCGGCGACGCCGGGGCCCACAGTGATCTATATCGGCTGCGCGACGCCTACCCGCAGACCCGGATCGGCCAGCGGGACGACCAGCCCGGCGGCGATGCCGTCGTACCCGACGAGGTGGTCGACGGGCTCGCCGTGTGGCAGGACCGGGCGGCCAAGATCGTCAACCCGCCGCCCGCGGACCAGGCTGCCCTCGACTCGGCCCTGGACGACCTCGGGCGCGCCCTCGACGCCGTCGCCGACCTGGTGGTCGCCGAGGGCGTCCACCAGCTCACCTCCGGTCGGGCCGAGGCGGCCGGCGCCGGCTTCGCCGCGGCCGCGCTGGGCACCCAGCCCCCCGACATCACCGTGACCCGGCAGCCCCGCTCGGGCGTGACCGTCACCCATCGCACGGTGCTGCTGCTGGATGGCGAGTTGGGCAGCCCCGGCTGGAACGCCACCACCCCCCGCGCGTTGCTCGCCCCAGCCGCCGAACGGTGGGCCCAGGGCGTGCTGGGCGCGGCGGGCGGCTGGCAGATCCCGGTCGGCGCGGCCACCGTCGGTCTGGACGCCCTGGCTGTCGCCGCCCTGGACGTCGTCGCCGAGGCGGTGGACACCGGCGGGCACCGTCCGCTGGCGGACCGGCTGCGCGCGGCGGCCGGCGAGCCCGAGGCCACGCTGCTGGCCGAAGCCGACGGCGTTCCCACCAGCTACGGCCGGCTCCTCGCGCTTGCCGAGCTCGCCGGCACGGTCCTGGCGGCGGCCCGGCCGGCCCGCCAGACTGACCTGACGCCGCCGCCGGGACCGCTCCCACCTGGGGCGGCGCCCGAACCGGCGCCGCCCGGCGCCTCCCCGGACGCCCTGCGGGACCTGGCCCGTACGGTGTCTGACGTCCTGGACGCTCTTGAGCTGGGCAGCCGGGCCGTCCTCACGGCGCTCACCCCCGCCGATGGGCCGGCCCCGCCGGACGAGCGCGCCGCCGATCGCGAGCTGCTGGTGCCGTTCACCCCGCTGGCGCTGCCGGGGTCGCTGCCGCCGGCCGGCACCGCGCCTACCGTGCGCGATGTGCTGACCGCCGCGGTCGCGGCGTCCGCGCTGGTCCGGGACGCCGACCGGCTCGTCACCGACGCTCTCGCCGCGGCCGGGCCGCAGCCGGGCGCACCGGCGGCGGGCGCCGCGGCGTCCCGACCGGAAAGGCTGGACGCGCTGCTCGCCACGGGCAGCGACCCGCTCGGCGTGCTGGCCGCCGTGGCCCGCCTGATCGGCGGTGCGGCGGTCGTTGTCACCCCGGCCGCGCCGCACCAGCTGGCTGACAGCGTGGTGCCGCAGGTGCCCGTGGCCGCCCTGGAGCGCTGGCTCACCCGGATGGGGCGGGTCCGGGACACCGTCGCCACCTACGACGACATCCGGCTGGCCGTCGAGGCCGGCGACGGCGGCCCCGGCCCGTTGCACGCGGCACAACTTCCCCTGGACGCCCAGGACGGCTGGCTGGGAGACGATCTCCCCGACCTGCCCGCGGCCGGCAACGACGGGGTACGACGGGTCCGCAACCCGCTGCGCCGCCTGGCGATGCCCGACGGGCCCCGCGTCCACCTTCTGCTGGCCGGCGGCATCGATGCCCTCGCGCGCGCCACGCTGCACGCGCTCGTGCTCGACGAGGTGACCGAGGTGCTGCCCGCGCCGACCGCGACCACCGGTGTCGCGCTGCACTACGACGCGCCGAACAGCGCCCCGCCCCAGGCGGTGCTGCTGGCGGTGCACCCGGATCCCGCCCAGCCGTGGAGCTGGCAGCTGCTCGTCGAGACCGCCGCCGAGGCGCTGACCCTCAGCGTGCTGCGCGGCGTCGATCTGGACGATCTCACCTCCTCGGGGGTGGACCAGCTGGTACCGCTCACCTACGTCCGCGACGGCCTCGCCGATGCAGGCCCGCTGAGCGACCTGGTCAGCCGACTGATCTGGGCGAAAGACACGATCAAGGCCAACCGAGTGCTGGAGGTGCACTGATGGCGGCCCTGCCGATCGCGACCTGGGCGCGGATCGAAGCGCATGCCCGAACCACCGACCTCGACACCGGCCTCGCCGCCGAGGTCGCGGACCCGCTGTGGATGCTGCTGCGCCAGTACCAGCTGGGCGAGCTCACCGGGGACGACGGCGGGGCTCCCGTCGCCGTCGACGTGCAGGTCAGCTGGTCCAGGCTGACCAGATACCGGCCCCAAGGACGCCGCGGCACCATCGGGGACCCGTTGCCGGCGGCGGACAGCGAGCTCATCGTGGGCGAGGACCTGCCGCCGCTGGAGGCGACGGTCACCGGCGAGCCGGCGTTCCGGTTGCCGAGCGCCGGGCGGGACCCACGCGACCGGCCCTGGGCAGCCGCGCTGCGGGCGGGCCGCGCGCTGGCTCGGGCGCTGGCCGGTCAGGGGCTCGGCGCGGTCGCCACCACCCTTGCCGCGGACCCGCGGACCCGGTTTGACCCGCCACCCGCGACCGGAGCGGAGGGCGACACCGAACGGCGTCACCGGGCACTGCTCGCGGCCGCCACACCGGGCGTGCGCCCGAGCATCGACGGCGCCGCCGTCCTGAGCCTGCTGGAGCCCGACGGCCGGCTGCCAGCGGACCTGCTGGCACCGGCCGACCCAGAGGTCGTAGCTCCGGTCCTGTTGTCCTGGCAGGCGGAGATGGGCCGTGAGTGGGGAATCTCCAGCAATGCCGACCCGCTCCCGCCGGCCTGGGTCGCCGACCGGCTCGAATACGCCTTCGCGCTCGCCGCGCCCGCCCTGCCTCCGGTCACCGACGCCCCGCCGGGGCAGGAGATCCCCCCCGGGGAGATCCAGCTCGGCGCTTCGGAGTACGACGGGCGCGGGCTCGAGTGGTACAGCCTCGACCTGGCCGGCGGTCCGCCGCTGGGCGCGGCGGCCGACACCGCCCTCGACACGCCGCTGGACGCCCCACCCGACGGCCTGCCGCCCGCAGCCTCGGACGACGCACGCCGCATCCGCGGCCGTCGGCGGGCCACCGCACTACCGGCCGCGCTGACCTACCCGGGCATGCCCAGCGCCCGGTTCTGGGAGATGGAAGACGCCGCCGTGGCGCTGGGCCGGGTCGGTGCCGGCGCCACCGATCTGGTGCGTATGCTCGCCGTGGATTTCGCGGTCGTCTACAGCCCCGACTGGTTCCTGGCCCCGGTCGAGGTCCCGGTGGGCTCGGTCAGCCGCGTCGACTGGGTCGTCGTCCGCGACACCTTCGGGGTCGCCACTCTCGTCGGCACTGGCCAGCCCGGCCCCGGCACGGTCGGCCGGCAGTTTCAGCCGTCCGCTCCCGCGGACGCCGGCGGCGACGCCGAGCCGCTGCTCGTCGTGCTCCCGGCGGCGCTCGGCGCGCTGGCCTCACCGCCGCGGGAGGACATCGCCCTGCAACGGGACGAAATGGCCAACCTCGCTTGGGCGATCGAGCGGACCGTGCTCGGGCCGACCGGACGCGGCGTCCCGAGGCCCTGGTCGAAGCGGGACTTCGCGCCGCCGGCCGCGCCGCCGGATGGCCACGACGCCGTCTGGCGGCTGTCCACCCCCGTTGCCGCCGCGTGGACACCCCTGGTCCCCGTCCGGCTGCCCGACCCCGCCGACCCCGGGCAGCAGCCACCCAGCGGGCCGCGGGTGCTGCGCGCGGGCCAGCTGGAGGACACCGCCACCGCGACCGTACGCGGCGCGGCCAGCCTCATCCTGGCTGACCTGCGGGACCCGGCGGGCGGTGGGCGACATGCCGACCTGCGCGAGGAAGAAGTCACCCGCGCCGGGATCCAGGTACAGATCATCGAGCACCTCGCCCGAGGAACGGACGGGCGGCTGTTCAGCTGGCGCGGACGCCAGAAGCGTCCGTGGCGCGGGGAGGTCTCCTCCGGCCTCCGCTACGACGCAACCACCGAAAGATAATCTTTGGTTCCACCCAATTCAGGCGGCGACGCTCTGGGCGCCCACAAACAACAGCGCAACTATTACGTGACACTCTGTGCATAGATGCTGGTAGGGGAGACACCAGATGACCAGCATGACGACAGATGCGGTAGCGGAGACCATCGCGGGCGAACCAGCAGCCGCCAGCGCCCAAAGCGACACTCCGCCGCTCGCTGAAGGCCCGCGGCCACTTCCCGAACGAGCAGGCCGCCCTCAAACACCTCTACCTCACGATCATCATCCTCGACCCGACCGGACAGGGACGCCAGAAGTGGATGATCCGCTGGAAGGCGCCACTGAACGCCTTCGACCTGGCCTTCGACGGACGCCTGTCCGCCGGCCGCACATAGCCGTCACCCCCGGTGACCGCCGTAGCGGTCCCCAAGTAGCACCAACATCAACCGTTACACCGGAAAGCTGACAGTCCTGCGGCGCGCGAGGTTGATGTTTGCTTGGTCGAGGGCCTTGTCGATCGTGTCTTGTGGGATCGCGGCGACGCCCGCGTCGGCAAGCATTTGTTGGACGGCGGGGTGGAGCGGTAGGTCCTCGGGCCGAGCCTGACGGGTGTCATTGACACCGTGGCCGGTGAAACCTCCTGGGATGACGCCGATATCGC
Organism: Protofrankia sp. CiP3; assembly: GCF_917627345.1. Taxonomy (NCBI): domain Bacteria; kingdom Bacillati; phylum Actinomycetota; class Actinomycetes; order Frankiales; family Frankiaceae; genus Protofrankia; species Protofrankia sp. CiP3. The sequence goes on from NZ_CAKJTM010000004.1 coordinate 10,874, forward strand.
GTGAGATGAAGCCGAACATGATGAGGTGGTAGCGCCCGCCCGGCCAGGTACCGCGGAGTTCGTAGACGCCAAGCGGGTCGATCTCGCGGACGATGCAGCCGGATTCCTCGTGGACTTCCCGGCGTGCGGCCTCGGCGAGGGACTCGCCAAACTCGACCTTCCCACCTGGTAGGAGCCAGCTCCCTGCGTAGGGTCCGCGGGCTTGGCGGACGAAGGTGACCGTGTCGCCGGGGCCGGGGACCACGGTGGTGACACCGGTGATGACCCGGTCGAATCCGGACATCAATACACTGTCCTTTCCCGTTGAAGACGGCTGTGGCTTGGCCTGGTACTCGCGATGGGTCGCCAGTCAGGGTTTGTGTCTGACGAGAACCGTATCGGGCGGGTCGGACGCACGCGGTGTCAGCCCGCCGGCAGGGCGCCAGTCGGGACAGCCGGGAGGAAAGGACTGCTCCTGGGTGGCGAGGCCTGGGTGGGCGGCGACGGCGTCGCGGAGGAAAGACAGCTTGGAGTAGGAGCCTCGGTCGGTGGCGAGGCCCCGCTTGACGAAGAACGTCTCCAGCCAGTCGCCGAGCCTGTCCAGTTCGACGAGTACGGCCGGCTCGTCGGGTGAGAGGACTGTTCTGCTGCGCCGGTATTCGAGTTCGCATTGGACGAGGGCGAGGTCGGGTCGGGCAAGCAGGGTGACGCGATCGAAGAGGGCAGCGTAGAGGTGGCCGGAGGCGATGGATTCAAGGTTGACGTCGTAACGGACTCGGCGGAAAGGAGGCAGCGGCCGGCTGGTCAGACCGAGGACGCCGGAAAGGTAGTCAACGAATGGCGTGTCGATGGTGACGCCGTGGGTATGGTGTTCGCCCCGATCAAAACCGTCGACGGTGAAACGCTTTTGTTTGACGATGTATGTGTCGTCGGCGGTCGGGATGAAGGAGACATAGCCGCGCTCGCCTGGAGGTGCGACAGTTTCAAAGACGTGGTTGTGATAATCCCACATTTGGAAGGTGTCTCGGTACTCGGGGACGAAACCGGGCGGCGGTGATTGTTGGAGGTGGGTGTGCAGGTCGGTCGCCGGAGTCCATATCTCGGTGGTGGGATCGAGGGTGTACTTGTATTCGATCTCGCGGCTAGGGAAGGCTTTCTGGAAGGCGGCGGCATGGCTGTTGAGGAACTGGGCGTGCTGCGCGTGGAGAGCGACCGCTTCAGGAAGCCAGCCGAGGCTGGTCACGGTACTGGCGACTGGGTCGGCGGTGGTCCGCAGGAAGCAGGCGTCGTCGAGGTGGAGCCGGACGCGGCTGTAGATGTGGACGCCGCGAGGGTGCTCCGTGAGACAGAACAAGGGGACTAAATGTTCTGCTGGAGCGTTGGACAGATGCTGATGGAGGCGTGCGACCGCAGGCGCGGGGCGCAGCGCCTGGTAGATAGGGTCGAGATCGTGCGGGGCCGCGGAAGCGCGGCGACTGTCGTCGGCGGTTCGGGCCTCAATGGTGGTAGCGGTCGTGTCGTCCCAGGCGAGGACGATTGTGTTGACCGGGTCTGCCGGGCTCCGTTCGTGGAGGCGGGCGAGAACGATGACGTCGGCCGCTGCCAATGAGCTGCCGGTCAGGATGTGGTGTGGGCCGAGGCAGAGCACGATGGTGCCGCCCTCGACCCGTGTGGTCTGTCGGGCTGGCGGCTGGGGCGGCTGCCTGACGGGCGCGCTCATCGCGGGCTTGCCGTTCCGGAGGCCGTGGTTGGGCGGTAGGTGATCCCGCCGCCGAGGAGGCCGTCTTCGAGGACTGTGCAGGTGATTTCCCGCTGATCGCCATGGCGGTCGATGACGAGCTGGGTGATGGCGCAGGAAAGCTGTTCGCAGCTTTGGGTGCCGAAATCGAGGAGCCGCCCGTCGCCGGTCTCACGGTGGGAGGTGGCGAGCGAGGTCCAGGCGTGATTGAACCAGCGGGCGAGGGTGTTGATTTCGATATCGCGGTCGTCGTGGAAGACCTGGACGCGGACGACGGCGACGAAGGTGTGCCGGTGCGGGTCGCGAAGGTAGTGCTCGTGCGGTGGCGCCTCGGGCCAGTGGTGTAGCCCTTCGCACCGGCTGGTGATCTCGACGAACGTCGTCGTGTGGGTAAGCACGGTCATCGCGTGGCCTCCACGGGTCGTCGGGTGCTGTGTCCGGCGGCTTCGAGGACGAGGCTGGCAAGCCGCTCGGCGTCGGTGAGTTGCTCGTCGGTGAGCTGGCGGTGGGTGAGGTCGGGTGGGGCGGATGCCTCCCGCGCTGCCCTGCCGGTCGTCTCGTCGACGGGTATGCCACTGGCGGCGTACCAGTAAGCGAAGGAGGAGTCGTTGGAGCGGACGGCCTCGTGGCCTCGTCGGCGGTGTTCCCGCAGTTCCCAGGGCAGGCTCCGGTCGCCGCCGAGCAGGTGTAGATGCGGGCCGCCGCGGGCGGCAAGTTCAGCGACGCAGGCGAGACGGGCTTCGGCGACCGGCCGGCCCCAGCAGCGGGGTACGGACAGCTTGCTCAGCCCGATCAGGTCGATGCCGGGGAGCGCGGCGAGGGCGTCGTAGCTGGTCAGCCACTCGGCCCGTGTCGTGCCTTGGGGCACGGCCATGAACCGGCTGGGCTGGTAGCGCGCGTCGGCGGCCTCGGTGAGGAACCGGCTGGTGGCGGCGAGGGTGGCGGGACCGTCGTAGAGGACGTCCTGGCAGATCACGTCGCTTGCGCCGACCATTGCCGCGGCGGTCAGGACGTCGGTCGCGGGAAGTCCGCGCCCGCTGGTGGCGGCCAGTTCGTAGGCGCTGTTGTCGAGGATGACCCGTCCGTCGACGGCAGAGCGGGCGGCGTGGTAGGCGGTGTAGGCAGGATCAGTCAGGACGAGGTGCGTGAGCGCCATGTCGATCGTGCCGCGGCCGGATAACCGGGTCAGGATTCCGACACTGGCGATGATCGCTACGTCGATCACCGGGGGGCTCCGGCGGATTGCCTGGTGGCCTGGGTCGCGTGGGGGCAGTGGGGTCGCAGGAAGCAGGCGCCGCATCGCGGCGCGGCGGCGGTGCAGGTGGAGCGGCCGACGAGCAGGAACAGGAAGTGCGCGGGCGCGAGGTCGGGACCGTAGTCCAGCAGGCTGGCGATGATGGCGTTGCGGGTCGTCGTGGTGAGCCTGCCGTCGTGGCGGGCCAGGCCGAGGCGGTCTGCGACGCGGAAAAGGTGGGTGTCGACCGGCAGAGTGGTGCGGGTGCCGGCCGCGAAGACGAGGACGCAGGCGGCGGTCTTGTGGGCGACGCCGGGCAGGGCTTCCAAGTAGGCCAGGGCCTGCTCGGTAGGTGCCTCACGGACGGTCTTGTCGAACACGTCGGGCCCGTCGTCGAGAATGCGGGCGATGGTGGCGGCGAGTCGTGGCGCCTTGTAGGGGCCGGCGGAGCGGATGAGCCGCGTCAGCGTGTCCAGGTCGAGGCTCGCCAGCCGCGTTGGGGCGATGCCGCCGGCCGCAGCTGCGAGGCCGGGAAAGACGGCGCGCACAGTCTCCCCGGAGCGGTTCTGCGACAGCACGGTGAGCACGAGCGCCTCGAACGGGTCGGCGCGCATCAGGATGACCCCGGCGTACTGCTGGCGTAGAGCGAGCAGGACAGGGTGGGTGCGAAGGACAAGGTCGGCGACGATCGCCGGGAACATGGCCGGGAGCAGCCCACGCAGCGCCGCGTCGCGGGCCGGGTCGGTGTCGTAGGCGAAATGTAGAGCCTTGTCCCCTTCACGGACCTCGACGGGGACGGCGTGCCCGTCGACGTAGACGGTGCGGCTGTAGCCGGCGGTGGTCGGCTGCCAGGCCAGCGCCGGGATCTGGATGTCCATGGTCGCGGCCAGGTCGGGTTGGCGCGAGAGGTAGATGGTCAGGGCGGGTCGCACAGGCCCGTCCCCCCTTTCAGACGGCAGCTGGTCGTGGCGGCGCCGCCCGGCGGCGGCCCCGGGCGGCTATGGCGCGCCCGGCGATGATTCCAGTCAAGGCGGCGGCGGACAGGCTGGCGGTGTAGCCGGCGGCGTTTCCGACGACGTACAAGCCGGCAACATCGCTGGACTCCCAGGTGTCCCGGTCTACCGGCACCCGGTAGTTGTAATACTTGATCTCCGGCGCGTAGATCACCGTGTCGACGGCAGCGACCGGGGGAAGGACGGCGGCGAGCGCCGAAATGTAGCCGGCGAACGCCGCGTACAGCGTGGCGGGCAGGAGCTCCTGGAGACGGCCGGGGCGGGTCTTCTGGTTGCTCGGCACCACCCCCGCGGCCGGGGCGGACGGCCCCTCCGGCAGGAACTCGGCGAGGTGCTGGCGGATCGGATAGCCGCCGGCAGCGGCGTTGATACTGGCGGCGAGGGTACGGACGTGGGCCTTCGGATCGGCCGTGACGGTTTCGTCGAGGGTGGCGAGGATCGCCAGGTTGGACAGGCCGCTCGCACGGTCGAGAAACGAATGGCCGTTGACGCCGCGTATGCCCAGTGCCCGGTGGTACTCGTTGACGACGTAGCCGTCGCCGTTGACGCAGAAGCTGCGCACGGCCAAGCCGGACGGGGCGGTGTAGGCGACCTTGAAATCGTAGAAGGCCGAGATGAACGGCTCCAACGCGGCGACGGTCGTCTCCAGGCGAATCCCGATGTCCGCCGGGCCGGTTGCCAGGCCGACACCGACCGTGCGGAGCTGCTGCTCCAGCCACGGTGTGCCGGCGAGGCCGGTGGCGACGCACACGGCGCGGGCGGCGATGGTCCACCGCACCCGGCGCCGCCGGTCGTACACGACGGCCCCGGCCGCACCGTCGTCGTCGATGACCAGCTCGCAGGCTTCAACGCCGGTCAGCAGGGTGACGCCCGCGTTCTGGAGATGGCGGGAATAGCGCTGGCCGAAGGCGCGGATGCCGTCCGATCCGACGTGGAGCAGCGGGTAGCTGTCGAACAGCAGGGGCGCCGTGCCGGCCGGGCCGTCGAGTCCGGTCGGGGTCGGCGCGGGTGGGTAGGTAATGCCGTCGGGAGCGAACCGGCGAATCGTCTCATCGATCAGGCCGAGCAGCGATTCGTCGTCGGGCCGGAAGAGCGTTTGACCGTGGGTGCCGCGGGTCGCCGACAGGGTGATCTTCCCGTCGGAGAAACTACCGGCGCCGCCGTCGCCTTCGAGGACGTCGCACAGCGGGCATTCGCACGACGGCGACTCGGGGCAGACCCGGCCGGTCATGTCCTTTCCCTTGTCCACGATGACGATGTTGTCGATGCCGGCTTGGAGGAGCTGGTCGGCGCAGAACTGCCCAGCGGGTCCGGCGCCGATGATGAGCACCGAGCAGGTGGACGGATTCACGGTACGGCCTCCGTACGGACGGTCGTGGGAAGTCGATGTGCGACGACGGCCAGGGCGTCGCGGAGTACCACCGCCGCCGACGGGTTGGCGTCGAGCCGGACGATGTTCGCGTGCTCGTCGTCCGCGATGCGCGCGAGCGCCGTTTCGTAGCTGTCGGGAAGCCTGCTGGCGACGGTGTCGCGTTCCCACCGGTCGGGACGTTCACCGTCGGAGTAGCGGGCCGCAGCGACACCGGGGTTGACCTGGAGGAACAGGTACAACCCCGGCCTGATCATCATCGTGTTCAGGTACTGGTAAAAGGTGAGATCAATGCCGTCGGCGGCGTGGTAGGCCAGCCCGGACAGGTAGTAGCGGTCGGCCAGCACCACGTCGTGGGTCTGGCACAGGTCCGCCACATGCGTCTGCTGGTCGGCGCGGTCCGCCGCGGACATCAACGCCATGGCGAGCGGGTTGACCGTCGTGACCGTGCTCAAGCGTCGAAATGATGCGCCGAGATGGCCGTCGCTGGGCTCCTTGTGCCGGGCGACCCGCAGCCCCCGGCGGCGAAGCTCCGCCTCCAGTACCGTGACCAGCGTCGTCTTCCCCGCCTTGTCGATGCCTTCAACGGCGACCAGATTCGCGGCTACGCGATGGCGTACCTCCGGCCGGATCTGCAGGTCCGACCCGGTCGCCGCCATGGGGAGCGAGGAGACGGTGTGCTCAGCGGCCACGGGTGTCCTCCCGCAACAGCACGTGCAGCCGGGTGGACAGGTTCCACCCGCGGGCCAGCACCACATCGGCCAGCTCGCGCTGTGCCGCGACGAGCCCGGCGCTGTCGGTGGCCTCGGGCATCACCCACACCGGGGCGAGCGCGAACCTGTCGACGATCGCGGCGACCTCGTCCAGGTCACCCGGTCCGGTGACGACGAACTTGAACGCCGCCTTCCCGCTACCGGCGAGTGTGTGGAGGGCGGCCGAATCGAGTCGGCGGGACTGTCGGCCCCCAGCGTGGGCGAGTTTGGGAGACACGTTGAACGTCGTGACAGCGTCGACCAACTCGAGCGACGGGGTGATGGTGCCGTTCGTCTCCACCTCGACCCGCCGGCCAGCCTGGGCCAGGGCACCGACCAGCGGAACGAGGGTCTGTTGCTGAAGGAGGGGCTCCCCGCCGGTGATGACCACTAGCGGGGTCGGCCGTGCCAGCACCCATTCCGCGATATCGGCTGCGGGAAGCCGTCGGGTCTCCTTCCGCGGGTCGTAGCGGGTCCAGTCCCAGGTGAACCGGCTGTCACACCAGCCGCAGGCCAGGTTGCACTGGGCGAGTCGGATAAACAGCGCCTGCTGCCCGGCACGTGGCCCTTCCCCCTGGAACGTCGGCCCGAACATCTCCACCATCTGCACGCCCCGGGCCTCTTCGGCCGTGGTGGACAGCAGCGACGATGCGACGCTCATGGCAGACTCGCCTCCCACACCGCCCAGCTCGACGGTGTCTCACTGACCCGGACAGCGACAACCCGGCCCGGAATGGTGGGGTCAAGATGGGTCTGGCACCAAGCGGCGAGGTGGCCGGCGAGATTCTCCGCGGTCGGTGCGACGGCAAGCACGTCGTTGAGATGCCGATGATCAAGATGGTCGCCGAGGTAGGACCGCAGCGGCGTCAGGTCACCGAAGTCGGTGACGAAGCCCGGTCCGGTCAACGTGTCGGCGGCCACCACGACCTCGACCGTGTAGGTGTGGCCGTGCAGCCGGGCGCATTTGTGGCCATCCGGAAGGTCAGACAGCTGATGGGAGGCATCAAAGCCGAACTGCTTCCCGATCCGGAAACGCCCGGCAGACGGGTTCACGTCAGCCTCCCAACAGAGGCAGGCCATCGAAAAACGGGCGCGGAGCCTTGGCCCCAGATCGCCGTCTCGACGGTGGAGGCCACCGCGTCGGCGACTTCCTCGGCGGACAGCAGCGAGGTGTCGATTGTCCGCCATCCCTCATTTCCCGCCTCGCTGATCGCGAACGCGGTCTTGCGTTCTGCCGCTATCTGTGGCGGAAGATGCAGGTGGATGACCAGGTCCGGCTGCACAAGCCGAGCGAACAGCGACCTCATACCGGCCGCATCGACAGCGGGACGCAGATACAGCTTCGCGAGAAACTTGTACGCCCACGTATCCACCAGCACCACGTGACCGGTTTCCAACAGCGGTTCCACCGCGCATCTCGCCAGCGCCGAATACCAGGAGAGCTGGAGATAGATCCAGTGCTCGTCACCGAGCTCAAGGTACGGGTCATCCGGCGGATGCCCCCAGATCACCTTGCCCAAGGCCGCCAGGTGCGCCGCGACGTACTCGGACACGAACGGCGGGTTTTTCTTGTCGAACGCCACAACAGGCATGCCGCGGCGCCGTAGGATTCTTCCTGCCTCCCGCGTGGCCGTCGTCTTTCCCGCACCATCGATTCCCTCCAGCGCGACGAAGACGCCACGCGGACTATCCCGCTTCACATCTCGAACTGCTTGCATCACGATCCCCTCGGTGGTAATAACAGCCAGGGCGTGGCTTACCGCACTCCCGTCCGGCACGTCGAGTACCTGGGTTGTCGCCGCCGCCATGACGGCAGGTCTCCGGCGAATAGATCTAGCTCAGCGCTGGGGAGACGCGCTTCGAGCACGGCGGCGACACCTTCCAACGCGATGGCCGCCCGGGTAATCCGACGTAGCCTCGCCATCAGGGCCCACAGCAGCACGCATTGCGCAACCACGGGAATGGCTATCGCCGCAATTACCGGCATGACCGCGCTCCGAATCTCTCCGCCGTCACAGGTTCCCCTGTTGCTTGTCTGTAGCGGATACGGCATCCACCCGATCCGGTCTCCCCAAAGGAGACGTCCGTAAGTATTGGTGGGACCGCGCTACTCCGGCCCGTCGTCCGGCTGTTGTCTCCGGCTCCACCGCGAGCAAAAGAACGCCAACACGCCACGGGACCGCAGGTCAGGATGCTATGGTCGCTTTACCCAGAAAGGCGGAGGTCGCGTGGAGAGTCTGTCCGAGTACCGCGCCGCTCCGGTCTTCGCTCACCCGCTGGCTTATGTGCGCCATGCCCGCGGCTGGTCGCTACAACGGCTCGTCGATGAGATCGCCCACCACTCCCGGCTGCTGGGCACCGGCAACATGGCGAACCGGCGTGAGAAGGCGTGGCGATGGGAGAAGTGGGACGTGACACCCGACCGCGTCACCCAACTGGCCCTCGCCCGTGCCCTGGACGTGCCAGCCGACCACGTCGATGCCCAGCCCTGGCCGCGATGGCTACCCACCGGCGACGCCGTCCGGGTTGATTTCCCCTGGACACCCATGGGTACCGTGCGTGCGTTGACCGACGTCGTGGGAGACGCACTGATGGACCGTCGCGGGTTCCTCAAACTGACCGGCCCGGCCCTCGCAGCCCTCGCCGGGACCTGGCCAACGCTCCTGCCACGGCCAGTTGCTGAACAGGTGATCGGCCGCCGCCTCAGCGACGAGACCCTGACACAGATTGAATCGCGACTCCCCATACTGCGGTCAATGGAAGACCAGCTCGGCGGCGCCACGGTCCGCCGCATCATCGACGCCGAACTTGGCCTCGCCACCGACCTGCTCGACCGGGCCACCTACACCGACATCCAGGGCCGCCGGCTCTCGGCCGCCGCGAGCGAGCTTGCCCGGCTCGCCGGCTGGGCCTCCTGCGACGCGGGCTACCACGCCGCCGCGCAACGCTACTGGGTCGCCGCCCTCCACGCCGCGCACAGCGCCGGCATCCCTGCCCTCGGCGCGAACGTGCTCAAGAACATGACTTTGCAGCTACTCGACTTCGACCAACGCACCGACGCCCTGACCGTCGCCGACGCCGCCCTGTCCGCTGGCAAAGGCAGCACCCCCCGCACCCGCGCCATGCTCGCTGTCCGCAAGGCCCGCGCTCACGCCGCGCTCGGCGACCGCCGGGACTGCACCCGTGCGCTCTCTGACGCGGAAACCCACCTCGGCAAAGGGGAGCGCGACGACGACCCGGCCTGGGTGCGCTACTTCGACCACGCCGAATACTGCGCCCAGGTCGCCATGACCTTCGTCGAGCTCGGCACACCCGTCCCCGCGGATCGGTACTTCGCCGCTGCCCTCGACCCCACCAGCGGCATCTCCCGCGTTCGCGACCGCGCCACCTACCTGATCCGCCACGCAGCCGTCCAGGTCGACCTCGGCGATCTCGACCACGCCCACGCGCTCGCTCATCAGGCACTGCCGCACCTGGAAGAAGCTCCTTCCGCGCGCAACGGCTACCGCATCGGGGAACTGCGGTCCCGGCTCGCGCCCCACCGGGCTGACCCCCGCATCCGTATTCTCGACACCCGGCTGGCCGCTGCCGCGTGACCCCCACCCGCGTCGCGATCGTCACCGGTGCCAACCGCGGCATCGGCTACGAACTTGCCCGCCAACTCGCCGCCGCCGGCACCCTCGTGATCGCCACCGCTCGGACCGAACAACCCGCCTGCGAGACCGCAGCCAAGCTGCGTGCCGAAGGTGCCGATGTCCGCCCCGCAACCCTCGACCTCACCGACCAGGACTCCATCGACGGCCTTGTCGCCGACTCGATCATCCAACACAGCCGGATTGATGTTCTGGTCAACAACGCCGCCATCGCCATCGACGCCCGCATGCCCGCCGCCCAGCCCGACCTCGACACCGCCCACCGCACCATCGAGACCAACCTCATCGGGACCTGGCGGATGTGCGCCGCCGTCATCCCCCATATGCGCGCGGCCGGCTACGGCCGCATTCTCAACCTCACCACCCATATGGCAATTCTGTCCGAGATGAAAGCCGGCAGCCCCGCCTACCGCATCTCCAAGACCGGCATCAACGCACTGACCCGCATCCTCGCCGACGAACTCGCCGGCACCGGCATCCTCATCAACGCCGCGTCGCCGGGTCGTGTCCAGACTCGTATCGGCCCCGCCCACGCCGACCGCAGCCCCGTCGAAGCTGCTTCAGAACTCCTGTGGCTCACCGCGCTCCCTCCCTCCGGCCCCACCGGCGGCGTCTTCTACCAGGGCGCAAGTCTGCCCTGGTAGCGTCCGGGCATGACGCGGTCGCCGCGTGTCCTCGCCCGCGCGCGGGCTGTCGGCTTCTTGACCTGCCGCAGGGCCGTCATCGTCGTTGACGGGCGCACAGTGCACTGAAACGATCACCGTGTGAGCGTCGAGGGGACGGCGAGCACCGTCGTCGGCCGGCCTTCACACGCGCGTGCGGGCAGTCACCACACCGACGGGACGTGGGTGTATGTCCTGGCCGCGTGCGGGGTCGTGCTCGGGGTGGCCGTGCTGATGTTCAAGCTGCGGGACGGCACCCACCCGCTGGCCACCACGGTGGTGGGCTGTGTCGGCGGGATGGAGTTCGTCGGCACGGGGGTACTGGCGCACTATCGCCGGCCCGCCAACCGGGTGGGAAGCCTGATGGTCGCAGTCGGGATCGGGCTGTTCGCCGAGGACATGCAGCTGTCACGCACCAGCTGGGTGTATTCCGCCGGTTTCCTGCTCACCATGGCGTCGAGCGGCTTCGCCGCGCACCTCGTGCTGGCGTTCCCGACAGGCGCCCTGGCGTCCCGGGGCGAACGTGCGCTCGCTGGCGCTGGTTACGCCGTCGTGTTCGGGCTGCCGCTGGTCCGGACGTTGTTCTACGCTCCGCCGGCCCGGTACGGCGTCCGGTCGAACCTGCTGATGGTGACGGACAACCGGGCATGGTCCGACGCGCTGCAACAGGCAGAGGAGGTCACCGGCGCGGCCGTGGCCCTGGCGGTGACGGCCGTGCTCGTACGCCGATGGATGACGGCCGGACCGCCGCTGCGCCGGGTCCTCGCGCCGGTGTTCGTGACCGGCCTGGTCGGCGGCGGTGTGACGGTCCTTGACGGAGTCCTCGATCTGCCACATCCGGTACGGCAGGTGTTGCTGTGGGTGTACATGGCCGTGTTCTGCCTGCTGCCGCTGGGTTTCCTGGCCGGTGTGCTGCGTGTGCGCCTCGGCCGGACCGCGGTCGGGGACCTGCTGGCCGGGCTGACCGAACCGCGGCCGGCCGCCGAGCTGCGCGGGGCGTTGGCGCGGGCGCTGGGCGACCCCTCCCTGCAGGTCGCCTACTGGCATGCGGACGCCGACGAGTTCGTCGACGCGGACGGCGCCGTGGTGGCACTCCCCGGCCCCGACCAAGCGCGCGACGTCAGGCTGGTGGAACGCGACGGGCGCCGGGTCGCGGCCCTGGTCCACGACCCGGCGCTACGGGAAGACCCGCACATCCTGGACGCGGTGACGGCCGCGGCCGGGCTGGCGCTGGACAACCAGCGGCTCGCCGCCGAGGTGCGTGCCCAGCTCGCCGAGGTGCGGGCCTCCCGGCTGCGCATCGTCGCCGCCGCCGACACCGAACGGCGCCGGCTCGAACGGGACCTGCACGACGGGGCGCAGCAACGGCTGGTCGCGGCCACCCTGACGTTACGGCTGCTCCAGCGGCACCTCGACGGGAAGATCGACCCCGACGCCGCCGGGCTGCTGGCCAGCGGCACGGCCGGACTCGACGCCGCCATGGCCGAGCTACGCGAACTGGCCCGCGGCATCCACCCAGCCATCCTCACCGACGCCGGACTGTTACCCGCCGTGGCGGAGCTCGCGGCGCGGGCCCCGGCGCCGGTCGACGTCGACGCCGCGCCCACCGACCTGCCCCGGCTGGACGCGGCGGTCGAGGCGACCGGCTACTTCGTCGTCGCCGAGGCATTGACCAACGCCTTCAAACACGCGGGCGCCGAACAGATCCGCGTGACGATCGAGCACGAAGACGACCAGCTGCGGGTCGGCATCGTCGACAACGGGCTCGGCGGAGCCGACCTCGCCGGCGGAACCGGCCTGCGCGGCCTGCGGGACCGGATCACCGCGCTGAACGGCCAGCTGACAGTACGCAGCGCTCCCGGCGAGGGCACATCGATCACCGCCGTCATTCCCGCGCCCGGCCGGCGATGACAAGCCCGATGGCCGACCCGTCGGCAAACCCCATGACAAGCCTGCCCGCCGTACGAACCGCCGGCGCACCGTCCCGGCCGCCCGGCGCGATTCGGGTGGTGCTGGCCGACGACGCCGTGCTCATCCGGGAGGCGATCGCCGGCCTGCTACGGCGCAGCGGTTTCGAGGTCGTGGCGCAGGTCGGCGATCCGACCAGCCTGGTAGACGCGGTCGCCACGGCCCGCCCCGACCTCGCCGTGGTCGACATCCGCATGCCGCCGGACCACCGCACCGAAGGCCTGGACGCCGCAGTCGCGCTGCGCCGGGACCATCCACAGGTCGGTGTCCTGCTGCTCTCCCAGTATCTGGAGTCCCACCACCTGCCGGCCCTGTTCGGCGGTAGCGCCCGCGGCGTGGGCTACCTGCTCAAAGAACGGGTGACCGGCCCGGTGAGCTTCGTGGAGGCGCTGCGGCGGGTCGCCGCCGGGGGCTGCGCGCTCGACCCGGACGTCGTCGCGCTGATGCTGCGCAACCGGCGGCGGACCGACCCGCTCGCCACCCTGAGCGAACGCGAACGCGAGGTCCTGACATTGATGGCCGAAGGCCGCTCCAACCAAGCCATCAGCGAACGAATGTTCATCACCCACAAGACCGTCGAGGCGCACATCCGTAGCATCTTCACCCGCCTGGACCTGCCACCCGAACCCGACAATCACCGGCGGGTCCTCGCCGTCCTGACCTACCTGCGAGCCCAGCGATGAGCGACATCGGCAACACGGTGAGCTGCTGACCGCGACCGCGGTCAGCAGCCAGGTGCCACGGTCAGCAGCCAGGTGCCACGGTCAGCAGCCGGCGACAATGCGGGTGAAGGACTCCGCCGACAGCCGCGACTTTGTCAGGAAGCCACCCGCTCCGCAGGTATCGACCTGGGGGCCGTAATCCCCCCGCCCACGCACCGAGCACAACACGATCTTGACTGTCCCGTCGAGCCGGACAAGCTCACGGCTGACCGTGAACCCATCGATGTCAGGCAGCCCCACGTCGAGCAACACGACCTGTGGACGTAGCCGCGCCGCCGCCGCCAACGCCTCACCCCCGGTGGCGGCCTCCCCGACGACCCGGTAGCCGCCGCGGGTGACAAGCACCCGCGCGACCGCACGGAAGTCCGCATGATCATCGACGATCAGCACGGTGGACGGCACCAACCGACGATCGCATCCCGCCACCGTCCGCGCATTGGTGCCAGCCCCGAAAGAATGATCACGATCGTGACGTGGCGGTACCAGGCGTAGTCGACAAGGGCGCGTCCGTTCGCCGAGACGTAGAGCGCGAACACACCCGACTGGCAATTCTCGGCCCGGCCCGCCGGGCCGCTGTACCGATGTTGAACGCCTGCCGAGGATTTCCTCTTTTGCAACGAAAGCGGTCTCGGCGAGGACACGTTCTGCGATCTGGCCGCTGGTACAGCACGCTCCCTATGAACCCGCCCAACAGCGGGGATGGAAACGGCGAGAGCACGACATCTGGAGGCCAGCATGAGCAATTGCGAGGTTTGCGGCAATGACTACGAGATGAGCTTCGAGGTACACGTCCAGGGTGCGGTGCACACGTTCGACAGCTTCGAATGCGCGATCCACGCGATGGCACCGATCTGCGATCACTGCGGGGTAAAGATCTCCGGGCATGGCGCCCAGACAGACGGACAGTTCTACTGTTGTGCGCACTGCGCCCGCGCGGCGGGCCGAACCGAGATCCGTGACCACGCTTAATACGATTAATACAAGCGGCCGGCGACCGGCCCGCGCAAGGCGCACCTTGCGCGCTTATGGCGACCGGTCTGCCGGCCGAATCATCCACCGGTCGGAACGTCAACCAACCGACCGTCATCGATCAGCTGGACAAACATCATCCAACGCCCGTTGCCAGCCATCAGCGGAATCGTCATAACTTTGCCGGTGTTTATGCCAAGCCGGTTGGAAAGTATTCCATCGATGAAGTTGCGCCGACCATCAATGATAGTCGGTGACGACCGGCAGAAGTCCGTATCGCCTGGTGGCATCCGAACGTCCAGCGAAACGTTCGGATGCCACCAGGGGCTACTTCGGTCGGCTGTAACGCGCGACATCAGCACTTTCTGTCGGACCGTTCACTATCGTGATGCCCCCGGGCACGTCCGCGGCCCGTCCAACGTAACTCGCCTTCGTCGGCGAGACGCCGAGCTGCGAATAGTCCAACGGTGGGACAAGACCACCGGTCTCGACTCGGGCCATGCTGCTCTTCGCGGCGAGCAGGCCCTCCCGGGTCAGGTCGCCGTTGCTACAAGCCTTCTCCAGGAGCTGATCCATCACCATGGCCTCGGACCAGCCGTCCACCGCGCCGATGGTGGGCGACTGCTGATCGTGGGTGGCGACGAAAGCCTCCCGCAGCTCCCTCGCGTTCGACTCCGAAAAACCGACGGACGGCATCGCCAGATAGAGATTCTTCCGCAACGCGGAGCCAGCAGGCCCCGTCAGCAGACTGGGGACAAAACCCACATTGCTGGCGAGAATCGGGACGTCCAGTCCCAGGAGGCTTGCGGCACTCGCTACCGACGCGGTCTGTGCCGGTGTGCCAGTGAACAGGATCGCGCTGACCTTCCTGGCCGCGAGCTCGGTCACCACCGCGGTCATGTCGGTCCTGTTCGGATCGATCTTCTCCTCGACCAGGCCGAGCTGATGCTGTTTGGCCATGTAGGCCGAACCCAGCAGCGCGCTCCTGCCCAACTCGTTGTCGTGATAAATGTGACCGATCGTGCCGCCAGATTTGATCTTCTGCTGCCCGATCAGATAATCGATCCCATTAATTATTTGTATGTCATAAGTCGCGCCGATAAGCGAATAATACCTGTTGTCCGTGAGAGCTGGCGCCCACGTCTCAGCCATTGTTATAATCTTGTCGGACTCGATCAGCGGCCCGATCTTTACCGCCATAGGCGAACCAAGCAGCTGCTCAATCGCAAGAACCTTTCCTTTCAACTGGCCATAGAGCTCCACCGCACGGCCGGTATCGTATCCATGATCTCGGATGTCGAGCACGACGCTGTATCGGTCGCACACACCGCCGGTGGAGTTCCGCCGGTCCCAGTAAAGTCGCTGCGCATCGGTCAGATCCTTCGCAAGCCCTTTGAATACTCCCGACAGGTCGGTGAGCACACCGAGCGTGATCACATCATCCGAAACGCCGACACCGGTCCTGATCTTACCGCCGGCCTCATGTGTCGCGTCCGTAGCCGCACCATTCGCCACCGCCCCCGTGCCACAAGCAGCCCCGGCGAGCGCGAGCATCCCGGCAACCAGCAGGGATATCGCGTCCCGACGCCCTAGTAAGATCATATTTTTCCCACCAAAAGCCGTGACCTGACAGGCCGCGGGAGCGTACCGGAAAGCCGCCACGACCCGCGTGCGCACCCGACCAGTCGCTCATCGATTCGAGTCGCCGATGCCGTATTGTCCGGTTTTGATACCAAAGACGAAAGATATACATTCAACAAAAAAACCAGGCTCCTGAAAACTGTGAATATAATCGCATGGCGGAATGAGCGTTATTGCTACCACAAGCTCGTCGCGGATCTCAAGCTCGTCCGCCAAAAACAAAATGATCACAACCGTGCTGGCGGCCAGAAAACTCGATCAGTGGGCGGCTCATCCGGGCCGGACCCGACAAGGCAGCGCAGGAATGCGGCGCTGCCTTGGGAACCGGCCGATGACAACAAGCAGGATCCCGCGACGTCGCCGGAACAACGCGGCGAAGCGTGATCGGGTGGTGTCGCGGGGAGCCGCAAAGCGATGGTCGGTGCCCGGGGGATCGCGAAGCGCGCGGTACTATTCTCGGCTGCTCGACCGCTCAAAACCCCATGCGCTCAGCAGTCGCCAATAGTCATCAGGCAACGCCCGTCCGCGTCAACCGCGATCGGCGCGCGCGAAAGAGCCTGTTTTGAATCCTGGGCTCAGACGGCGAGCCGCGGCCAGGTGCTTCCTGGCAAGGCCGAACCGACAGCGGATGAGCCCCATCGGTTCGGCCGGCAACGAAGCCAGCGACCGGCTGGGCGTAGACCGCCTGGACAGAAGATTCAAAACAGGCTCAACGCACGTACGTTTCGTACTGACATGCCGCGGCCTTCGGCATAAAAATCTCCTCGCGACCCCGCGACCCCGCGACCCCGCGTAACGCCGACAACGCGGTTGTGCGGCCCCGGCACGGGGACTCGGAGCGCGGGCACCCGGGGCGCGAGCACTCGGGGCTGCGGCATGCATCTCGCCGCATCCCATCCATAGCCGCGCGATGCACACCCCAGTCCCGCTCTTTGATCCACACCCCTGTTGCCGGGCGCTCCAAGGAGTCCTGATCTCCAAAACGAGAACATGCCCCGCGGGCCCGCGATGGTGTAGATCTTCGACTGGCAGACCGCCTCGCCTTCCAGCCGAAGATCCTAAAGACGCCCGGACGTACCGAAGCGTCCCACCGTCAGCGGCCTTGACACATCAGAGAAACAACTGCCGCCCACGCTTGGGACAACCGCCGTACCGACATCCCCCTTGGATCTAGCCTGATCGCACCTCAAGCAACGGAGGCTCCCAAGCAACTGGCAACCCCCCGTAACCGGAACTTATGGACCATGGCGACAAAAAAAGGAGGACCCGATGCATCCGATCGCACCGGCGTGGAGCTATACCTCGCTTCCCACGGATGGGATTCCCTTGAGGAGCGCGCGGACCTCCGCCTCCCGGTAACGGCGGTGACCGCCAAGGGTGCGTATCGAAGTGAGCTTGCCCGCTTTGGCCCACCGGGTCACGGTCTTCGGGTCAACTCGAAACATGGTTGCCACTTCGGCGGGCGTCAGCAGCGGCTCAGCGTCCGGTGTTCTCGTCGTCATTGTGTTGGCCTCCCGTCACAGAGCGTTGCTCCGTCCCATACAGATCGTGCATCCTTCGGGGGCATTTCGGACATGGCACGTCAGGACCATCTGCTGACTAGTCACACGACGTCCGAAGCGAGCAGCCACGCTCAGTTATCGGTTGCAAGCCGTCAGCTTGCAGACTCCCTTGCTTGAACCGGTCTCCACCGGTTCAAGACTCGCTCATAGGCCGCAACCGCCACATCTGTTCGCCCTCGGCGTAACGCGTCGAGGGCCTCGTCGAGGTCTTCGACCGACGTGTCGTTACGCAGGGCGTCATCGTCGAGCAGATCCACGAGCCCGCCGTAGTCGAGTTCGATCCAGCTGTGCGGATGAAAGTCCTCCAGCCACCCTCTGATCTCAGCCAGACCATCGACGCCCGGCGAGTCCGGAGCGACCCTGCGCAGCACCTCCAACGCCTCCAGCGCCAGTCCGACCCGCCGCCGGGCAAGGCTCATCGACGTCCGGTACGACAGCGACCGGTTGGCGCTGTCGCCGGTGACCAACATGCGCTCCGCCGGAGCGAACAGGACGAACCACGGTGGTGGCACCATCCAGGTGCACGTCTGGACGTAGACCTTGAGATCCGGGCGGCGGGCACGCCAACGATCAAGCTCGATCTCGGCGGGGTCCGCGAGCCGCCGCGGGATGAAGGCCTCCGCCACCCGATCCGGCAAGCCACCGCGGAACTCCATCGCCGCCTGCCACACCCGCAGCTGGGTGTACCAGGGACAGACGAACATCAGGCCGTCGGCCATCTGGATGAAGGCGGACTCGTCCGCGACGTCCAACGACGGCCGGATCGTAGCGACCAGGGCGATAACCCGCTCCTGGCGAGCACCGGCACGGCGGCTGGGAAGCCGGCCCTTGGCCGCGTAGCGCTCCCAACGAAGTCGCTCAGCCGGCGGAAATGCCGCCAGCGGTTCGTACACCCGCAGATAAGCCGCTGGACTGACCACGGGAGCCACAGACAGATCCTGGCACGCCACGGCCTCAGCGGGGCACCGCAGGGCGCAGCGGAGCCCGCCGCCGGCGCACGGCCGACCGCCCGTCGACCTTTTGCTCTCGTGTCCGGGCATGGCTGGATAGGTTGCGGACACGAGCCACGCCCCTTAGAGCGCCCGAGGATAGGGCGTTCGATCAGCGAGCGGCTCATCCGTGCCCGGTCCGGCAAGGCGGAGGAGGAAGGCGCCCTGGTGCTGGGCGCCGACCGACGACAACGCGGCCGGGCGGGATGCGGGGAGCCGCGAGCCGGACAGTCCTATCCTCGGGCGCTCTTAGTGGTCGGCGCCGGCAGCCCCCGAAGGACTCCCAGCGCCGACCACTTATGTGCGCTTGCCAGCCAACCTTCTCCGACGAAGGGAGCCCCACCGGTGCGGTCCGTCTTCACCGCCGGCTCACAGCATGAACAGGTGACGTTCTGCGTGGACCCCGCCAGCGGGCTGCGTGCGATCATCGCGATCTATTCCACGGCCCTCGGCCCGGCTCTCGGCGGGACCAGGTTCCATCCCTACGCCGACGAGGACGCGGCCCTGCTTGACGCCCTCGCCCTGTCCAGGGCCATGGCCTACAAGGCCGCCTGCGCCGGCCTCGACCTCGGCGGCGGCAAAGCAGTGATCATCGGTGACCCGCGCCGAGACAAGTCGGAGCGGCTGCTGCGCGCGTACGGGCGCTTCGTCAGTTCGCTCGGGGGTCGCTATATCACCGCTTGTGACGTCGGCACCTACGTCGAGGACATGGATGTCATCGCCCGTGAGTCCCGCTGGGTCACCGGCCGGTCGCCGCTGCACGGCGGCTCCGGCGACTCCGGCATCCTGACCGCCTACGGCGTGTTCGAAGGGATGCGTGCGTGCGCCGAGCACGTGTGGGGCACGCCTTCGCTCGCCGGCCGCCGGGTCGCCGTCGCCGGGCTCGGGAAGGTCGGCCGGCGCCTGGTACGCCGGCTGCTCTCCGACGGCGCCGCGGTGGTCGCCGCGGACGTCAGCCAGGCCGCCCTTGATCGCGTCCGCGCGGAGCATCCCGAGGTCGAGCTCCGGGCCGATCCCGATGCGCTGGTCAGCGCCGACGTCGACGTGTACTCGCCCTGCGCGCTGGGCGGGGCACTCACCGCGGAGGTGGTGGGCGCCCTGCGTGCGCGCGTCGTGTGTGGCGGAGCTAACAACCAGCTCGCCGAAGCCGGAGTGGATCAGCTACTGGCCGCCGCGGGCGTGCTCTACGCGCCCGACTTCGTGGTCAACGCGGGCGGCCTCATCCAGGCCGCGGACGAGTTCGAGGGTTACTCGCACGAACGGGCACAGGCCAGGGTCAGCCGTATCTTCGCCTCGACGCTGGACGTTCTCGCCCACGCCGAGCAGACCGCGGTCACCTCCACCGTCGCCGCCACCCAGCTCGCCGAACGCCGGATGGCCGAGATCGGACAACTACGCACGATCCTCGTACCATGACTCCAGGCAAGCAATTTCAGAT
This sequence comes from Protofrankia sp. CiP3, assembly GCF_917627345.1. Taxonomy (NCBI): domain Bacteria; kingdom Bacillati; phylum Actinomycetota; class Actinomycetes; order Frankiales; family Frankiaceae; genus Protofrankia; species Protofrankia sp. CiP3. Next base: position 30,563 of record NZ_CAKJTM010000004.1, read on the forward strand.
TTCGACCTGTGACACACATCACATGCCGCTCATCGCAATCGCCTCGCGGCCTGAGAACTGTCGGGTTGGCGTGCCCAGGAGCCCGCGATCCCTGTAGTCTCGGGAGGCACGAGATAATGAGAGCACCGGGGCGGGTCCCCGTCGTCATGTTCGAGGGGGTCGAGCCATGGGGCGCGGCCGAGCAAAGGCCAAGCAGACGAAAGTCGCCCGCGAGCTCAAGTACAACTCGCCCAACATGGATCTGGATCGGCTGAAAGCCGACCTAGGTGCCGGTAGCGCGCGAGAAGACATCGCGGACGATCCGTACTCGGATGATTCCTACGAGTACGACTACGCCGACGAGGACGAGGACACCGGTCGGCGGTAAGTAACACCAGCATGGTTGCGGGTCTCCGGATCCCGGGCTCCCATGTGACCAAGGGCGACGCGATAGTGATCATTGTCGCGTCGCCGACGGCCACAAGGAGCCCATGCGGCATGGCCTACCAGGTCGAAAAACGGCCGCGTGGGCCTTGCGTGCCCGCGTTCACGGGATCCGGCGCCGCATCCATGCATGATCCTTGGCGCATGCCATCAGACCATGGTGTCCGGGCGCGGCTGGCCTCGGCGGACAGCCGCCAGAAGCCGGTGACCCGTGCGCCGCATTCGGCAATGGCTCCGGTGTGACCTGTGCCCTGATGGACGACACTTCTGTCAACCATTCCGGTCCGTACGGACTCGACCGACACACGTGGCAAACTGACGGAGTCGGATCCCCGCCGACGGCTGAAGATCATCCAGCAACTGAAGGACGCACGATCATGGTTCTTTTCAGGCGTCCGGAAGCTTTGCGGAACTCCGGCTGGCGGGCCGCACCGACCGTTCCGACCAAGTGGATCTTGGACTGAACGTATGAGCCTACAAGAAGGCTGCTTGTGGGCATCGGCGCGTTGCCCACAAGGTCGAGACGGGGGCCGGCTACATGTCCACCAAGCCGCCAACCGGGCAGCGGCCGACGGCCTCCCCTTCTGATGCTACCCAAGGTAGCGCCGCGCTCTTCCCTTCTCGCACGCTCACGACGCTACGCGGCGCGTTCTCTCTCACATCCCTGCTGGTCGCGGTGGGTGGGGGAATCCTGGCCGCATGGGACGACAGGCCCCGCTGGGACGCGTTCACCCTGATACCGGGCGCGTGGGTTATCGTGCTCGCCGTCACGGGAATGCTGGCACCGCGTCTCGTCGTTCGGCGCGGACCTCGCCAGACGTTGTTACGCAGCGCCATCGTGACCACGGGCACCATCCTCGCCATCCTGACGGCGGCCGTGTTCATGGGCAGCCGCAGCCCGCTGGTGATGTTCCCCGCCCCACGGGCGTTCGCGGCGGCGGCTGTCGCCACGGCGCTCTACACGGTCTCGATGTGGATCCAGACCGCCGCCACCGCCCGTTGGTCAGCTCGAGCGCCCACCGAGTACCTCCGCCACGTCCCATGGCTCGGCGCGGCAGGCATGACCGCCGCTTTCGGCCTACTGGTGGTCACGACCACGTATTGGAAAGCGATCACGTTGTGCGCGGTTCCGCTCGCGGCGGCCGGTCTCACCATCGCCTATCAGTTCAAACTGCGGTCACTGGCGGAGAGCAACCGCTGGAAAGAGATCAATTTCGTGTCCCGGGAACTCGCGGACGGGGACGAACCGGCCATCGTCGGAATCGCCCGGCGCCGGGCCGCGACGCTGTTCCAGGCGGACGACACCGCGCTGCTGCTCTGGCCCACCCCATCGGCGCCCCTGGACGCCCCCAGCGAGATGACCGACCTGCCTCCGGCTCCGGAAAGCGCACCGGTTGCGAGCCATGAGCCGGCGCCGCCCCGATACCGCCCGCGAGCGGTACGCCAGGTCCAGGAGATTGCCGCCCCGCTGATGGCGGGCAAGCTGTGGATCGGTGTTCTCACGTTGTCCTTCCGCCAACCGGTGGCCTGGCACGAACGCGAAGATCAAATACTTGTCGCGTTCACCCACACCGTCTCCCACGCTCTCGCCCACACCCGGCTCAATGCCCACGCGCGCCGACAGGCACAGGAACAGGCGCACGACGCCAACCACGACTGGCTGACCGGACTCGGCAACCGGCGTCTGTTAATGGCAAGAACCACCGCTGAACTCGAACGACAATCCGTGACCGGCGGCTGCGTCGGCCTTATCATGATCGACCTCGATCGCTTCAAGATCATAAATGACACCCTTGGGCACAGCGCAGGTGACCGCGTCCTGCAAGCCATCGCCGAACGGCTGCGCCGGGGCAGCCGGGACAGCGATGTGGTCACGCGGCTCGGTGGGGACGAGTTCGCGGTTCTCATCACCGGCGTCGAAAGTCCGGCACAGGTCGAGACGGTCGCGGCGGAACTCGCCGATGTGCTGTGCCGCGACGTCGTCCTGGACGACATACCGCTGGCCGTGGAGGCGTCGCTCGGCGTCGCCTGCTGCCCGGACGACGGCACGACCAGCGAAGAGCTGTTACAACACGCCGACATAGCCATGTACCAGGCGAAATGCTCCCACCCTCGATGGCGGAGATTCACAGCCGACAGCCACGATGCCTCACTCGAACGCCTCGCGCTCGTGGCGGAGCTGAAATCCGCGATCAGCGAAAACGAGCTCGTGCTCAACTACCAGCCCCAGATCAAGCTGCAAACCGGTCAGATCAGTGGTGTCGAGGCACTCGTCCGTTGGGACCACCCCGAGCGGGGGATGCTCTCCCCCGAGAGGTTCGTTCCCGCGGTCGAACAGTCCGGGCTGGTACAGGACTTCACCAGGGTGATCCTGGAGCAGGCTCTGATCGCCTGCGCCGGCTGGCGCGCCAGCGGCTTCGACATCACGGTGTCGGTCAACCTCTCCGCCCGCAATCTCCTGAACACCGACCTTCCCGGCGAAGTGGCAAAACTGCTGGTGAAGTACAGCGTGCCGGCCTCTTCGCTCACACTGGAAATCACCGAAACCGCGATGATGGCGGACAAGACGACAGCCCATCGGCTTCTTGGCGGCCTCCGGGAGATCGGTGTCCGGATCGCTGTTGACGACTTCGGTACCGGCTTCTCCTCCCTGACCCTGTTGCAGGAACGGGTGCTCGACGAGGTCAAGATCGACCAGACCTTCGTCCGAAAACTACTGGTCGAGCAAGGCGACGCGGCGATCGTCGCAGCCACCATCCACCTGGCGCACACCCACAACCTGCGGGTGGTCGCGGAAGGGGTGGAGACTGCCGAGCTGATGGAAGCGCTGACGGCATTGCACTGCGACTTCGCCCAGGGGCTGCACATCGGCGCGGCCATGCCGCTGGCCGAGCTGACCAACCGGCTGCGGGAGGCCGCTTCCACCCCGCGGCTGGCCGTGGGCACGAACGCTCGGATCCTGCCGCTGCACCGCCGACGCCCGTAGGGCGTGTCCGATTTTAGATCATCGCCCGCATCGGCCACCATCCATCAGGTACGCCCCGGGGTCAGCGAGGATGCTCCCCGAACAGCTTCGCCTGACCGCCAGGACCGCCGCCGGTGCCGCTGCCGCTGCCGGTGCCCTCGGTCAGATCGTTCACAGCACCGTCGGCATCGCCACGAACGACCTCGCCGAGGATCCATGCGGGTATCCCGCGCGCGGCGAGCAGATCGAGAGCGGCCGAGGCGTCACTATCAGCCAGGACCGCGACCATCCCCACACCGAGGTTGAACGTCCGTTCCATCTCGGCCGCCGTAATACCGCCACGCTCGGCGACCAGAACGAACAGGGGCGGCGGTGCCCAGGTGGAACGATCCAGGCGGGCGGTCATCTCGGCGGGAATCACCCGGGCCAGATTGGCCGCGAGCCCACCACCGGTGACGTGCGCGAAGGCATGGACGTCCAGCGCCGCGGCCAGCGCCAGGCAGTCACGGGCGTAGATCCGCGTAGGGGTGAGCAGAGCCTCGCCAAGAGTAACACCCAGGCTGTCCTCATAGCGCTCCAGAACGGCCCGGCCCTCGGCCGACACCCCGCCCGCGCCATCGGGATCGACCGGGCCGAGCAGCACATGACGGACCAGGGAGTAGCCATTGGAATGCAGACCCGACGAGGCCATCGCCACCACCGCGTCCCCGGCGCGCACCCGCTGCGGGCCGAGCAGCGCATCCGCCTCCACCACGCCGACACCGGTGGCAGCGAGATCGTAATCGTCCGCGCCCATCAGGCCGGGATGCTCAGCGGTCTCCCCGCCGACGAGTGCGGCGCCAGCCTGCTGGCAGCCGAGCGCGATCCCGGCGACGATCGCGGCGATCCGCTCCGGGACGACGGCACCGCAGGCGATGTAGTCGAGCAGGAACAGCGGTTCAGCGCCACAGACCACCAGGTCGTCCACGACCATCGCGACCAGGTCGACACCGACGGTGTCATGCCGGCCGACGGCCCGCGCAACAGCGATCTTCGTACCGACGCCGTCGGTCGACGAAGCGAGCAGGGGACGCCGGTAACGGGTGACGTCGAGCGCGAACAGCCCGGCGAAACCCCCGAGCGATCCGACCACCTCCGGGCGGGTGGCCCGCGCGACGTGCCCGCGCATGAGGGCGACCGCCCGGTCCCCGGCGTCGATGTCCACGCCCGCGTCCAGATAGGACACGTTCGTCACAGGCCGGCCAGGTGGCACGTCCGGGGCACTCGGGCCGGCCCGACCGACCGAGCTGCCCGAACCGGGCGGCGGCGCGCTCACCGTTGCCGCGTCGCCGGGCCGGCGCTGTCGACGGGCGTCCCCGCCCGCAGGGCGTCCATCAGCACCCCGCTGTCCAGCGGAGGATCGCATGCATGGTCCGCGCGGGAGCCGGCGGGCGGCCCGGCGACCGGCGGCACGTCGTCGGCCTCCTCCAGCAGATACTTGCCGAGATGGTCGGCGTGCGGCAGCGCAACCGGGTAGACCCCGTCGAAACAGGCGCGGCACAGCCGCTGTGCCGGCTGGCGGGACGCCGCGACCAGGCCGTCAAGTGACACGTAGGCCAGGGAATCAGCCCCCAGCGACTCCCGGATCTCATCGATGCCGGCACTGTTCGCGATCAGCTCGGAACGGGTGGCGAAATCGATGCCGTAGAAACACGGCCAGCGCACCGGCGGCGAGGAGATCCGCACATGTACCTCGATGGCGCCGGCCTCGCGCAGCATCCGCACCAGGGCTCGCTGGGTGTTACCACGCACGATCGAGTCGTCGACGACGACAAGCCGACGGCCGTCGATGACGTCCCGCAGCGGATTGAGTTTCAGCCGGATCCCGCGCTGACGGATCGTCTGCGACGGCTGGATGAACGTCCGTCCCACATAGGAGTTCTTCACCAGCCCATCGCCGTACGGAATGTGGCTGGCCTCGGCAAAGCCGACCGCCGCGGGTACGCCCGACTGCGGCACCCCGATCACGAGATCGGCCTCGGCCGGCGCCTCGCGAGCGAGCGTCCGGCCGACCTCGACCCGGGTCGCGTGCACCGAACGGCCCGCGATCGTGGTGTCCGGACGCGCGAGGTAGACGTACTCGAACAGGCAACCGTGCGGTGTCGCCGGTGCATACCTGCGGGAGCGCGGCCCGCTCGCGTCGATAACGATCAACTCACCGGGCTCGACCTCACGGACGAAACCGGCGCCGACGATGTCGAGGGCGGCCGTCTCACTCGCCACGACCCAGCCGGTGTCCGCTCCGTCCCCGCCGAACCGGCCCAGGACCAGCGGATGCACACCATGGGTGTCCCGGGCCGCGTACAGGGTCGACGTGTCGCAGAACACCAGCGAGAATGCTCCGGCCAGCCGGGGCAGCACGTCCATGGCCGCCTCTTCCAGCGTCGGGCCGGGATGCGCGGCCAGCATCGCGGTGATCAGATCGGAGTCCGTCGTCGCCCGGATCCTGCCCTTGACCGGGTCGACAAGGTCCGCGGCCAGCTTGACGGTGTTGGTGAGGTTACCGTTGTGGCCCAGCGCCACCTCCCCCCCGGTCCGTGACGACCGGTAGGACGGCTGGGCGTTCTCCCAGGTGGACGACCCGGTCGTCGAATAACGGGTGTGCCCCACGGCAAGATGGCCCGACAGGCTGGCCAACGTCATCTCGTCGAAAACCTGGGCGACCAGGCCCAGCTCCTTGAAAATGAGGACTCTGCGGCCGTCGGCGACGGCCATACCCGCCGCTTCCTGCCCCCGATGCTGCAACGCATACAGCCCGTAGTAGGTGAGGTTCGCGACGTCTTCCTCCGGCGCCCACACGCCGAACACCCCGCAGGCGTCCCGCGGGCCCGGATCGTCGGCGTACTCACGAACCAGGTCTTCGCCACCATGGTGTCGAAGATCGGCGAACTGTCTGTCGCCGCGGGGGGCATCCGCTGCATCGGGGGAGATCGCAGGCCGGGCGGAGATGGACATCGAACAGTCGCCGACGTCGGGCAACACGGCTCCTCTGGACGTCGTTTGTCTGGTCCGCGGTCCACGCTAGCAGCGTCAGCCCGCCCGGCACCCGTCGATCTCCAACTCATGCGGGACGCCACGAACGGACCCGCTCCGGGCAGCCCCATCAAGCGCCTGGGGCATGCCCATGACAGAAACGGCCGGTCAGCCGATCTGCCGTACCGAGCCGGGTAGCAACGGGAGGAACGGCAACGGGAGGAACGGACGCAGATCCGCGCGGGAGCCGCTGGCCCGCACACGGCCGTCCGCCACCGCATCCACCCAGCTCAGGCGGCCCACGACGACGTCGACGAAGGTGACCGGATCGGTTTCGACCACGTTCGGCGGAGTGCCCCGGGTGTGTCGTGGGCCCTCGATTACCTGTATCGCCGCGAACGGCGGCACCCGTACCTCCACGCAACGCCCTGGAGCGCGCGCGGCGAGCAACCCGGTGATCGTCCGCACGGCGATGCGCAGCGCGTCCCGGGCCGGATCGACCCCCAGATCAAGACCGTGGACGACACCGTCCAGCGCCAGGGTGACCAGAAAGTCCCCCAACCGCGTCCCACCCGCCGCGGTCATGACCGGACGCGCCAGGTCAACACCGTCGAGCTCGGCCACGGCCGCGGCGACGCAACCGTGCAACCGCAGCCGCAACGGGTCGGCAGCTGGCAACCGGTCCGTGTCCGGAGGGGACGTGCCCGCAATCGCCGCGGCAAGCGCGGCCGCCGCCCCGAGGACATGAACGGCATGGTCCGCGATGCTCCAGCCGGGCAGTCTGCCCGGCCGTGCCAGCTCCTCATCGGCCAGCGCGTCCACTCTCTGGGCGATCCGCTCCCACTGGCCGGCGACCGCCGGCACCAGCTTCGGATCATCACGACGAGCCGCGGACGCCACGTTCCCGATTATCGGCCGCCGCCGGGCCAACTGGCGGCACCTGGTATCCCAGCCAACCGCGGCCGAAGAGGAGGATGGAACGATGGACGCGCAGCCGTACAGGAACGTGATTGTGGACGCCGACAGCGGCAGCACCCAGGCTGGCCCTCCTGACCACCGGCGGCGCGCGAACCAGGACGATCGTGGCACCTTCGGCCAGCCCAGCGACTCGTTCGGGACGGCGGCGATCCAACGCCGGGTGCTCGACGCCTGGGCGGCATCCCCGGCCCGGTTCCGTGAGGACGCGAACGCGGAGGAGGACGCCGCTCGCGGCGCCTACCGCGACCGGCTCGTCGTCGAGCTGCTCCAGAACGCGGTGGACGCGGCCCATACCGCGGCTGTCCCCTGCCGTGTTCTGATGACGCTGACCAGCGACAGCGACAGCGACAGCGCGGCAGAACATCACAACGGGATACTGGAGATCGCCAATACCGGGACGGGGCTGTCCGCGGCCGGAGTCGAGTCACTGTCGACCCTGCGCGCTTCAGCCAAGCGCGACACAACGGCTCTCGGCCGTTTCGGGGTCGGTTTCGCCGCGGTTCTGGCCGTCAGCGACACCCCGTCGATCGTGTCCCGGCAGCCGGTGGGTTCCTGGGGGGACCGCAACCACCTGGGCGGTGGCATCGGCTGGTCGAAGCAGTCGACGATCGACGCGATCAACGCGCTCGGCGAACCGGCTCTTGACGCTGAGCTGGGCCGCCGCGACGGCGCGGTCCCCGTGCTGCGCCTTCCTTTCCCCATGATGGACGCGCCGCCACCGCCGGATGGTTACGACACGGTCGTCCGGCTGCCCCTGCGCGACGGCGCCGCGGAATCGCTGGCCCGCTCGTTGCTCACGGGCCTGGACCCAACGCTTCCCCTGCTGATGCCCGGGTTGTCCGAGATCACCATCGTGATCGACGGCACGCCCGAAACCCTGACCTGTGTCTGGGCGTACCCGGCGCCGGGCGTGGAGCACGCGCTGCTGAACGGCGAGCGGTGGGTCGGCCGGGTCCGACGCGGCGTGATCCCCGCGGGCCTGCTGGCCGACCGGCCGGTGGAGGAACGTTCCCGCACCGGATACGCGGCACGGGCGATGGTTCGCGAGGGCGGCTGGCCCGATGACGTGCCCAGGCTGGTCCGCGCGCCGCAGCCGACCGACGAACCGCTGTCTCTGCCGGTGCTGGTCAGCGTGGATCTGCCCCTCGAACCGTCCCGCCGGCACACAGTCGCCGGTCCGCTGCGGGACTGGCTGGTGGACCGGCTTGCCGAGACAGTCGTCGACCTGGCTGTCGACCTTGGCAGCGCCGGCCCGGCCACAGCTGACGATCTGGCCGCGGCCACCCCGCCAGCGTCCGGCACCCCGTCAGCACGCCATGGCGGCCCCACCCCAGTGGCCCCGGCCGCGCCCGACCTGCTAGCCCTGATCGCCGCCGAGCCCGGCACCGGGAACCCGGCACGGACCGCGCCGGAGGCCGACGTCCGCGGGGTGTTCGCGGCACTCGCGGGTAGCGGCCATCCGCCCGCGCATTCCCCGCTGGCGGCGCTCGAGCTCGTCCCGACCGGGCTGCCCGTGGGGGAGGTCGACGGCAGACTGCGGGATGCGCTCAGCCGGCTCCTTCCGGACGCGCCGATGCTGCCAGGCGGGCGCCGTGGATCCGCCTGCGTCGTGTGCGACCTCGGCCCGGCGACCGACGCGGTCACCGCGCTGCTTGCCTGCGGGCCGGTCACCGGCCCCGACGCACCCCCCGACGCACCCCCCGACGCGCCCGATGGGGGCGGCAGTGTGGACGGTCTGCTACCAGCAGACTACGCGGCCCGCCGCTGGCGGTCGCCGCTGGCGCTGCTGGGAGTACAGCGGCTCGGTACCGCTGAGGTAGTCGAGATCCTCACTGAGCTGCGCCGACCACCGGCGTGGTGGGCACGTGCCTATGCGGCTCTCGCGCATGCTCCGGACCGGGACGCTCTCGGCGCCCTGCCCGTCCCCCTGGCCGTGCCCACCGGGGAACAGCCCACCGGCACGAGTACCAGCACGGATACCGGCACGGATACGGATGGGGCCCGGCTCGGCGCCCGGATGGTCACCGGCCCGCGTGGTGTGCTGCTCCCCACGCCCGAGCTGGACGTCGCGGCATTGATCGACTCAGGTCTGCCGCTGCGGGTGGTGCATCCGGACGCCTGCGTCGGTGCCGCCCGCGGCATCCTGCGCACCCTCGGCGCGGTTGACGGAACCCCGGTGAGCGTGCTGCGTGACGCATCCATCGCCGACGCTGTCGCGGACCTCGATCCGGACGTGGCTGCCGACGCTGTCCGCGCGCTGGCCACGGCCGTCCTCGCACTCGTGCGTGACGCCGGCCTCGATCCCGCTGGCGCGGTCGGTGAGCTGCCGTGGCTCGCCGATCTGCTCCTCCCTGACGCCGATGGGGATTTCAGCCCCGCTGGTGAGCTGTTGATCGCGGACGGCCCCCTCGACCGAGTGCTCGCGACGGACGCGCCGTTCAACGTCCTCGCCGATGACTTCGCGCGGGCGTGGCCGATACGGGTGCTGGAAGCGGTCGGGGTACTGCGGACCTTCGCCACCCTGCGGGCTGACGGCATCCGGCTCGACCCGGACGAGCCGACGCTGCTGGAACTGGACGACAGCGATGCCTGGGTGGAAGAGCTGACCACCCGTCTCACCGCCGGAGCCGCGCACGAGCCGGGACATGCCGCGCCGGCCGCGCCACCAACACTCACGACCTTCCGCGCCGTGCGGGACCTGGAACTCGTCGACACGTCCCGCTGGCCCGAGGCGCTCAGCGAGCTTGCCCAGCCGCCCCTGCGGGACGCGGTCATGCACTCCGAGCGGATCAGCCAGCCCAACCGGCCGGTGGGAGCCGGCGCTGACGTCGACACGTCGTACACCCGCTGGTGGCTGTCCCGGCACGCGCTTCTTCCCGTCGCCGGATCGACCGCGGTCCTGCCGCCGGCCGAACTGGCGCTGCCCGGCGCGGACCCGCTGCTCGACGGGTTGTTCGCACCCGCCGCGCCACTGCCCGGCGTGGACGTCGACCTGCTGCGCCGGCTCGGTTGCCGGCTCACCCTCGCCGATGTCCTGAACGATCCCAATGCGCTGCTCGATCTGCTCGACCGGCTCGGCGACGCCGATCGGGATGTACCGTGGCCGGCCGCGCGGGCGCTCTACATGGCCGCGGTGGATGCCACCAAGATCCCTGATAATACCGACAGAACAGATAGCGACGACACCGACAGCAACGGCAGCGACCGGCCGACCGGCATCGATCCCCCGCTGACCGTGCGTACCCCGGACGGGGTGGTGCGGACATCCAACGCCGTGATCGTCGATGCGCCGGACCTGCTGCCGCTGCTCGGGACCGGTCGTAGCGCCCTGCGAATGCCGCTGGACCGGGCGGCCGAAGCTTCCCTCGTACTCGGCGTGCGGCTGCTTTCGACGCTCGGCGGCTGTGCGGTCGTCTCAACGCCGCGGAAGCGTACGGCACCGGACGGCACGCCGTACCTGTCACATGCGCCGCTGCTGGTGGCCGACGCCGATGGGACGCCCACGCCTGTCGCGTGGCGGGTGCTCGGTGGTATCGGCGGCGAGATCCACGTCGACGAAAACGCCGGGACGAACGCGCTGGCGCGAGCGCTGGCCTGGCATGCGGGCACCTGGGACCGCCGCCATGCCATCGCCGAGGCGCTGCGCGACCCGGCCGGCGAGGATCAGCGGCAGGCCGAGGATGACCTCGACGACTGGTGAACCGGTGAGTCCCGGCCACCAGCCGGCCGGTTCCGGCTGCCCAGCCCCGCTCCTTGATCCATCGAACCAACAAAGGATCATTCGTTGACCGGCTTTCGGAGGCGGTCACGGCGGCGCGTGGTGACCGCGATGCCCAGCAGCCCGAGCCCGGTACCAATGGCCGCGGTCGCGATCCACCACAGGTGGCCGTGCGCCTGCAGGTTGTTCCAGAACGGCAGCATCACGATCAGGGCGACCAACCACAGAACCGTGCCGACGGTTACTGACGCCACGCCGTCATAGGGCAGTGGTTCCAGCTCGCGGCGGCCAACCGGCGGGGTCGTGCTCATGTTCGCCGACGTTACCCCGCGGCCTGCCAGCGGTCTGGGGAGCGCGGGCGGCACCGAAACCCCTACCAGCCGAGCCGCCCAGACCGTGAACCGCGCGAGTTTGTCGGTATAGGAGCTTTTCGGGCGATATGGACGCCTTTCGGCCACCTGGCATAAGCGGCCACCTGGCATAAGCGGCGACGCACCCACCCTGATCGCATGGAAGGACGTGAAGACCGTTCAGTCCAACAGGTCGGGCTGTTCCTCGACGATGATCTGGTAAAGAGCCTCGAAGGACCACCGCGCGCCCACCTCACTGGCGAGCTGGCCCGCGGTGAGCCGGGCGGTCTCGTCGTCGAGAATCCGCAACGCGCCGGCGGCTGAGGCGACGAGCTGGGCCTTGGCAGCGCGTTCGGCGGCGATGAACCAGTAGGCGGCTGACTCCACGGAGGCCCCGACGGAGAGCAGGCCGTGGTTGGCGAGGATCGCGAGCTTGCGCCCGCCGAGGGCTTCGGCGATGCGACGCCCCTCGTCCGTGCTGAGCACAACGCCGTTGTAACCCTCGAAGATCACATGATCCTCGAAAAAGGCGCAGGCGTCCTGGGTGATCGGATACAGCGGCTCACCGATGGCTGACAGCGCCTTGCCGTACAGGGAGTGCGTGTGCGCGGCGGCGACAACGTCCGGCCGGGCCGCGTGGATCTGCGAGTGGATGGCGAACGCCGCGGTGTTCAGCGGCCCGACGCCCTCGACGATCTCGCCAGCATCGTTGACCAACAGCAGGTTGGACACAGTGATCCGGCGGAAGTCGACACCGGCCCGATTGACCCAGAAGTGGTCAGGCAGCTCCGGATCACGCGCGGTGATGTGACCGGGCAGCCCTTCGCCCAGACCCAGCTGGCCGAAGATACGGTACGCGCCGGCCAGGCGCTGCTTTCGGTACAGCCGTTCCTCGACGACGCTCCGCTCCGGTTCGGGCCGCGGCCAGGGGCCACCGACCGCAGGCGCGACGATGTTCGACCGGTCCCACGAACCCGGCTCCGGGCCTCCCACGCTCGCATCCGCCAGGACTGCGATGTTTTCCGTGCTTATGCTCATCTCTCCGCTGCTCCTCTCGATGGCTTCACCGTTTTCTCTTCCCAATGCAGCAGGGCACGGCCGGCATCGGCGTAGACAGCGTCGTCCTGCGGAGTGTGTACACGACCGCACAGAACATTTCGATAATGACGCTCCAACGGGTTCGCGCGGGACAGCCCGGGATTTCCGGTCAGCGCAACGGCCGCGCCCACCGCGCGGATCGCGGCGTTGGTGACCGTCGACTTCACGGCGTTGGCACGGGCGGCGGCTACGGCGTCCCCCGCGTCGACACCCCGCACGGTCGTCTCGAGCAACACCCGCGCCGTCGTCAGCGTGACGTCGATCTCCCCGACGGCGGCCTGGAAGCGCGGCAGGCTCGCCAACGGCTTGCCCAGGTTGGACGGCACCCGCTCATGCAGAAAACCGATCAGCCAGTCCCGGGCGGCCTCGGCGACCCCCAGGTAGATCGTTGAGATGGCGAGAGCACCCCAAGAGATGATCATTAATCCCGCTGTCGCCGCATCCCGCAGACGGGACACAGGGAGGAGCCCCACCCCCGCGTCGGCGTCCAGCCGGACCCGGTCGAAGACAACGTCATGGCTTTCGGTCGCCCGCATCCCGAGGTGGTCCCAGGTACGGATGATCTCTATGCCCGCGCTGTCAGCCGGTACGACAAAAACGCCGACCCGCGGCTCCCGGGCCCCCGCGCCCGCCGCCGGCCCGGCCACCCGCCCAACGGGGTCGGCGGCCGGGCCGGTCGCCGCCCACACCAGCATCCAGCGCAGCACCGGCGCACCAGTCGAATAGATCTTGTGGCCGGTGAGCTCCCAGCCATCCCCTGTCCAGCGGGCCGTCGTGGCCGGCAGGCCACCCCGCGAGGGACTGCCCAGGTCGGGCTCCACCCGCAGGTGGCTCACCATCGCGCCCTCCTCCACCGTGGACCGTGCCACCCGCGCATACACGTCCTCGGCCCATCCACCGCCGTCACCGAAGCGCGCGTGTGCCAGGTACGTCATCGCGAGAACGAGCGCGGTCGCCGGGTCGCCGTGGGCGATTGTGCCGAGCACGTCGACCACGGTCGAGATGCCCGCGCCGGCTCCGCCATAGGCAACTGGGACGGTGAGCCCGGTCAGCCCGGCCTCGTGCAGCCGCGTGAGGTTCGCGACCGGGAAGGTCCCCGTCCGGTCGTGTTCCGCCGCGGTCGCGGCGAATTCGGCGGCCAGTTCCGTCAGCAGGTCCCGCTGGGGCGGCCCGACGGATGCGGGTGCGCTCGGAGTCGACATGGAGACCCTCCGGAGGGAGAACGTGGCCCACCGGCCGAGCATGACACGGTCGCTGCCATACCCAGCCGGTCAGCGAGAGAGCCGGGCAAGCCGGCCGACGCGCCGTGGGAAGTGCCGTGGGAAGTCAGGTATCAGGTAGCAAGTATCAGGCATCAGGCACCGAATTTCGCGATCTCGGCATTGAACGCGGTGCTGAAGTAGACTGAACGCGGCGCTGAAGAGGCCCGTCCGAATGAAAGTTATTTGTTTTGAAAGTCCCGTATTCGCCATTGTGATAAATCAATGGCAACGCGCTGTCCTCCTCGGTGTGCGCCTGTAGCACACGGGCCACCAGCAACCGATGGTCACCGGCGGTGAGCCGATGTTCAAGCCGGGCCCGTACCCAGGTCACCGTCCCGGCCAGCAGCGGTTCACCGGTGGGCAGGCGCGTCCACGTGCTGGGCGGAGCAAACCGGTCGGCGCCCTTGGCCGCGAAACGCTGGGCGGCATCGGCCTGGCTGTCGGACAGCAGGTGCACAAGCAGCGTGTCAGCATGCCGCAACGCCGGCCAACTTGACGAGGCCGATGACACCGACAGCGATATCAGCGGCGGTTCCAGCGACAGTGACACAAGGGACGTCGCGGTAAAGCCGACCGGCCCGGACGGACTGTCCAGGGTCACCACCGTGACCCCGGCCGCGTGCCGGCGGAAGACCCGTCGGTAGGTGTCGGGATCGACACCCGCACCAGTTTCGTCGTGACCGGTGGCGCCCACGGGCCGGCTGGCCACGAGCCGGGCGACCGAGCCGTCCCCCAGCCCATACTCGTCCGGCTCATGGTCCGCGGCGTGCGGCCAGGCGGGGTGGCTCATCGCGCGAGTTCCGCTTCGCTGACCGCCGCTTCGCTGACCCGCGCTTCGATGACCAGCGCCGCCGCGGCCTGGACCAACCGGCCGTTCGCCGCGGCCCAGTCGTCGACCTGGGTGTCGAGAGCCGGCAGCTGAGCCTCGACGATCGAGAATGCCGACGTGGGAACCGTCGCCCCCAGTTCAGCGAGGAGCGGACGCAGATGCAGCTCGGCGACGGCCTGATGCGCTGGCGCGCCCGCGACAATTACCGGCACTGCGATCACACCAGTCAACCCACCCGCAGGCAGCAGATCGAGAAACGCCTTGAGAAGGCCAGTGTAGCTGCCTTTGTAAACCGGCGTGGCCACCACGAGCACGTCCGCCGCCCGGATGGACGCCAGCGCCGCGGCAACAAGGCCGTTCGTGTCGGCGAACAGGTACTGGGCGATCAGAGCGAGGTCGATGTTCTCGAATCCCGCGGCGTTCTCGACTCCCGCGGCCGCCGGACGAGGCACGACGGCGTGGCCGCCTCGCCCGGCGACGCATTCCCGCGCAATCCGTTCGGCAACGGTCCGGGCAACCGTACGCGTCCGGGAGGCTGGGCGGGGATTCCCGCTCAACACAACGATGCGCGGGAACGGGAAGGTCGGTGGCATGACCAGCCTCCGTAATGTGGATGGACGCGCGGACAGGAAACGGTGACAGCTGGTCAGAAGGTCAGCGAGCGGACGAAGAACGGGGCGACATCCAGCCTGTGGTCGATCACACCGGCTTCGGTGTACACGTCCGAGGCTTCTTGCAGCTGCTTGATTATCGTGTCGTCAATCGGGGGGGCTGTCACCGTTCGGCGATTGGTCACCGCCGCGGCCACCGGCTCGGGCAGCTTGGTCAGCGAGGCGAACAACCGGGTGAAGTCCGCCTTGTTGGTGTTCGACCAGTCGAAGGCCCGGGCCTGCCGGAGCAGGAAGTCCGCGATGGCCGCGCGCCTGGCCGGATCCCCGACCGCCTGCTCCGACGCGACGGTGAACCCGAGCCCGGAGCTGATCCCGACCCCGTCGCGAATGATGCGCGCGCCCTTCTGTTCCGACAGTGCGATGTACGGATCCCAGGTTGCCCATGCGTCGATCTGCCCGGAGTCGAACGCGGCGGTGGCGGCCGGCGGGGTCAGAAACGAAATCGTGACGTCATGAGGGGTCAGGCCCGCCTCCTTGAGCGCGCCGAGCAGCAGATAGTGCCCGACGCTCCCCTTCGTGGTGGGTGAAACGGTCTTGCCCTTGAGATCTGCCACCGTGCGGATCGGCGAATCCTTGGGAACGAGCACCGCAACGGCCTTGGCGGAGGTTCGGGTCACGCCCACGATCTTCAACGGCGCGCCGGCACCGATCGCGTTGAGGACGGGCGCGTCACCCGCTGGGCCGATGTCGGCGGCGTTCGCCCGCAGTGCCTGCAGCAGCGGAGCCGCCGCCGAGAAATCCGACCATTCGATCCTGTACGGAATGTCCTTGAGAACGCCGGCCGCCTCGAGTATGGCCTTGGTCTGACCGACCTGATCGGCGATGCGGAGGGTCACCCCGGAAAGGTCGGCCCTGGCGCCTGTCGTGGCCGACGACTTCGGAGCCGCCGAATCGGGCCCTCCCGCGCAGGCGGCCAGCAGGGAAACGGCCGCAAGCGCGGTGATGCCCGCGAACAGCCGAGGTTTGTGACGAGTGACCGGCCGGGTTTGGTGGCGGGTGAACAGACGTAGCATCGGGCAACTCCGAAGCGCGAGTATCTCCCGTCCGAAACCGGTACGAGCGGTGGCGGACAGGATAAAAGTGATTAACGGTGGACGGCTGGGTCGAGTGACCAGGTCAGGATGGCTCTTTCGTACGCCCGGAGCTCCCGGGGGAGCGAGCCGCGAAAAGCCGGAGCCGTCATCGACAGCGGCTGCTCCAGGCCCGGGCGTAATCCACGCAGCGGCGCCGCGTCAGGATCATCTCAGCAGACACAAAACAACACTCTGCGTATAGTTATATTGTTCAGTCAAGAAGTGGGAAAGTAATATACGTCACACAACGCCACCCGTTGACGCAGGTAGAAGCCGTATGATTCCGTTGATCTCATGTTGAAATCGGCACTTCTGGTTACCCGGGGTCACATCGACCTTCTCCGGGTGAAGTCCGCCGCATGTCCGGCCTCCTGACCGGGACGTGACGCGGAGCGCCGCACCCACCAGCACAGGTACTCCGTACTCACGCCAAGCGATTCGGCGTTACCCGAATTAACTAAGACCGGGTTGGAAATCGGATCGCGACGGATCTCCAGCGACAGCCGCCACCGTCCCGACCGGATTTCCACCGTCAACGCCAATCGATCCGCCGCCGGCGCGTAGGAACAATGATCGCGCCGCCCTCGGCCAATGTCAGCACCAATCACCGCGGAGAATCTGTGACAACCCACACGCTTTCTGCCGGGAAAGACGCGGCGGCACGGGCACCCGGCCCGGCTCCAGACACGGGCACGGACAGCAGCGGCAGCGGCAGCGGCAGCGGCACGCCTTCCCTACCACCCGCCCCGGTGTTGGTCACGGTCACCCCGTCAGCCGCCGGGCGGCGCGGTGTGCCCCGGTGGATCCGGCGGCCGACGGGCCCACTGCTCCTCGTGCTGTTATGGCAGCTCGCGAGTTGGCGTGGCAGCACCTCCACCGAGCTGTTCGCCTCCCCGTGGACGGTGGTCACCACGTTCGGCGATCTCGTCAGCAATGGTGATCTTCCACAGGCGATCGGGGTCTCGTTGCGGCGGGTCGGTACCGGCGTGCTGCTCGGGGGAACCATCGGGATCTCCCTGGCGCTGCTCGCCGGGCTGTTCCGGCTCGGTGAGGATCTCATCGACGCCTCGGTCCAGATGATCCGGACAGTACCGTTCGTCGGCCTCGTCCCGCTGTTCATCATCTGGTTCGGCATCGGTGAGACGCCGAAGATCGCGCTGGTCGCCTTCGGCGTCGCCTTCCCGCTCTACCTCAACACCTACGCCGGTATCCGCAACGTCGACGCCAACCTGGTCGAAGCCGCGCGCACGATCGGACTGGGCCGGTTGGGCCTGATCCGGCACGTCATCCTGCCGGGCGCGCTGGCGAACATGCTCGTCGGCGTCCGATACTCCCTCGCCATCGCGTGGCTCGCGCTCATCTTCGCCGAGCAGGTCAACGCCAACCACGGCCTCGGTCAGCTCATGAACGACGCCCAGGAGTTCCAGCGGACCGACATCATCGTGGTCTGCCTCGTTGTCTACGCCTTCCTCGGGCTCGCCGTCGACGCGTTCGTCCGACTTCTCGAAAGGGTGCTGCTGTCGTGGCGACCAGCCTTCAGCGGAGCATGAGCGCGCAGCTGGCTCCGCGGGGCCTCGGCACGACATCACCGGACGGCACCCCACTCGCGGTAGGGGTCCGCAACCTGCGACGCGCCTTCGGTACCAACAGCGTCATCGAAAGCCTCGACCTGGATGTGCCGGCCGGACAGTTCGTCGCCCTGCTCGGCGCGAGCGGCTGCGGGAAGAGCACCCTGCTACGCATCCTCGCCGACCTCGACACCGAGATCAGCGGGGACGTCCGGGTGGTGTCCCGGCGAGCCGTGGCGTTCCAGGCACCGCGCCTGCTGCCATGGAAACGTGTCTGGCGCAACGTCATCCTCGGCCTGCCCGGGCGGCCGGACAAGGCTCGCGCGGTCATGGCGCTGGCCGAAGTGGGCCTGGCCCACCGCGCCGATGCCTGGCCCAAGACGCTGTCCGGCGGCGAGGCACAACGGGCGTCGCTGGCTCGGGCGTTGGTGCGCGACCCCGAACTGATGCTGCTGGACGAACCGTTCGGTGCTCTCGACGCCCTCACCCGGATCAGGGCCCAGAGCCTGGTCGAACAGCTCTGGCAGCGCCACAAACCGGCGATCCTGCTGGTCACGCACGACGTCGAGGAAGCTCTTCTCCTGGCCGACCGCGCATTGATCATGAAAGATGGGATGATCGCCCACAGCGTTGACGTCACCCTGGCCAGGCCCAGAAGCGTTACCGACCCGGCCTTCGTCGAGCTGCGAGCCGAGCTGCTCGACTGGCTCGGGGTCACGCACAACCCACCTCGGGGCACGGACGAGTGACAACCACCGGCCCCACACCCGCGTTCGGCCCGCCTGGGTCCAGCCCACCCGCGTTCAGCGATGTGGACCCCTTCCACCGCCGCCTCCACCAGATCACCCAGGCGAACCTGAGCCCGGATACCGCCCAGACCGGTGGAATGCTCCGGTTCTCGGCGATCAGCAACAGGACCGTCGGCTCGACCGGACTGTGGATGGGCCAGGTTCACGTCGCCCCGGCGACCGCGTCCGGCAACCACCACCACGGCGCTTCCGAAACCGCGATCTACGTGGTGAGCGGCCACCCGCAGTTCGTCTTCCTCGACCAGAACGCCGACAGGGAGCGGCGCCCGCGCGCCGGGCGGGAGGTTCGCGTGCGGACAGCCCCCGGCGACTTCATCTTCGTGCCGCCGTGGATCCCGCATCGCGAGGAAAACCCCGACCCCGGCATCGAGGCCATTGTCGTGATCGCTCGAAGCACCCAGGAAGCGATCGTGGTCAATCTTGAGGGCCTGGAATGGGCTGGACCGGTCCTGACCAACGGTTCGGACATCGACGGCTGCTCCTGACCCCGCACGCACCCACACACGCTCGTATCCGCACGGCCCGTATCCGCCCACGCACGCATTCACCGCACGCATTCACACAGCTCGCGAGGAGTTCCGCCATGCCCGTCGAGTTCATCGGTCTCGTCTCCGCCGCGGAAGGATCGGAAACAGGCCAGACATCAGGAGCAACCGTTGACCGCGACTTCGTCCGCCGGTTCGCGCGAGCGCACGAGGACGCCGGCTTCGACAAGGCGCTCATTGGCTATTCTTCCAGTTCGCCGGACAACATTCAGGTGGCCGCCTATGCGGCTGCCAACACCGAACGGCTGGGTTATCTGATCGCGCACCGGCCGGGCGTCGTCTTCCCAACGGTGGCGGCCCGCTACTTCGCGACCCTGGACCAGTTCTCCGCGGGCCGGGTCGCCGTCCATATCATCACCGGTGGCAACGACACCGAGCAACGGCGTGACGGTGACTACCTGACCAAGGACGAACGCTACGACCGGACCGATGAGTACCTTGACCTCGTCAGGAAGGCCTGGACGTCAACCGGGCCGTTCAACCATGACGGCCGGTACTACAAACTGGAAGATTACCTGTCCACGGTCCGGCCGGTACAACAACCGCACATCCCGCTGTACTTCGGCGGTTCGTCGGCGGCGGCCTACCGGGTCGGTGGCAAGCAGGCGGACGTCTTCGCGCTGTGGGGTGAGCCGTTGGCCGAGACTGCCGAGCAGATCGCGGCGGTGAACCAGGCCGCGGCCGACGCCGGTCGCCCCAAGCCCGGCATCAGCGTGTCGTTCCGGCCGATTCTCGGCCCGACGGAGAACCTGGCCTGGGAACGTGCCTACGACATCCTCAGGGCCACGCGCGCCAACCTGGATGCGCCTAACAGCATCTTCCGTCAGTTCCGCGTGCGCTACAGCCCCACCGCCACGCCGCAGAATGTCGGGTCGCAGCGATTGCTCGCCACGGCAGCCGCCGGTGAACTGCACGACCGGGCGCTGTGGACACCGCTCGCCGCCGCTACCGGCGCCGCCGGTAACTCGACCGCGCTGGTCGGAACGCCCGAGACCGTCGCGCAGGCGCTTCTCGACTACGTCGACATCGGTGTGACGACCCTGTTGATCCGCGGCTACGACCCGTACAACGACGCCGTCGACTACGGCCGTCACCTGATCCCGCTCGTCCGCGAGGAGGTCGCCCGGCGCGACCGGGGTGAAGCCGCGAACCGTAGCGCGATCGCACCCGTCCCCGCAGCCCTGGCCGCGCATGGAGCGGGTACGGGCTGACGCCTTCGGCCAGCATGCCTCAAAGGCCTCCGGCGGTGCGACACCACGATCGCACCGCCTTCAGCCAGCATGCCTCAAAGGCCTCCGGCGGTGCGACACCACGATCGCACCGCCTTCAGCCAGCATGCCCCCAGAGCCTTGCGGAACGTAACCGGTTCACCGCGTTTCATGCCAGCCACGAACCCCGCGTGGGACGAATTCTCCGACGGTGACCTCTTGGGGCGTGTGCGGGCCTTGCCAGGAACCACCTGGACGCGGCTCCCTGATCGAACGACGACTCCCGAAAGACGCCATAGCGCGGCTAACAAGGTACCTTGGCCTGATGGACAGCGCTACCGAGGCTCAACTCGCGTCGGTCCTCCGCCTGTCCGTGATGCGCCTGTCGCGCCGGTTGCGCCAGGAACGCTCCAACACGCTGACCCCCACGCAGATCGCCGCTCTTGCCACGCTGAAGCGACACGGCTCGATGACTCTCGGCGAGCTCGCGGCACACGAACGGGTACAGCCACCGTCCATGACCCGGGTGGTCGCCCATCTCGCGGAGACCGGCCTGGTCGCTCGCAGCGCGCATCCCACCGACGGCCGCCAGGTCATCGCCGGGATCACCGAGGCCGGCCTCAACCTGTTGGAAGCCGACCATCGCCGGCACGACGAATGGCTCGCCGAACGGTTGGCGTCGCTCAGTCCGGACGAGATAGCCGCTCTTGAACGAGCCGCGCCCATCCTCGACACCCTGGCTGGTTCGTGACGCCGTACGGCATCCGCGCCCCGCGCCGGCCGGCGGACCGGCCTACAGCTCCACCCAGCCTCCGCCGGCCCGGGACACGTCGGCGGAGGCGAGCAGCCGGGCGATCGTAAGGAGATCGTAAAAAGTCGCACCGCGCACCAGCGCGGAGTCATTGAGCTCGGTGACCCGGACGACGTCGTAGGTTGCCTCGACGAGACCGGGACGCACGCCCGGGACATCGCGCATCAACAGGTCGCGCGTACCGTCCCAGTCCTGTCGCAGGACACGGCGCCCCTGCACCACTATCCTCCCGTCCGTGCCACAGATCGTGATCGTGGCGGTGTCCAGCCGGCCGCCGGGCCTCTCGTTGACCAGCACCGTGGCGCCACTGGACGACAGCAGCGCAAGGGTCACGGGCGCGTCAGCGGCAAGGCTGGCGGCGGGCATGGCGGCCGGGTGGGCGCACACGGCGATCACCTCCCCGCACCAGCGACCAACAAGATCAATTATCTCAGCCCGGCCGGATGGCCCGGCTGGGGCCGCGAGCACGGTCACCTGGGTGATCCGGCCGAGCGAGGAGACCGACGCCTGCACATGCCAGGCTGCCGGCCAGGCCCGTCCATCGAGAGCGACCACGTGCGCGAGATCGGACTCCTCGGCAAGATCCGCAATGGCCCGCAGCGCGTCGGGATCAGCGGTCGCCGGACGTGACAGGAGCACGTGCAGCCCTGCTTCGACGGCCCTTCGAGCGATCACGTCAGAGCCGGGCGGCGCCATCTCAATACACACCGCCTCGACCTCGTCCGACAGCATCGCGACCAGGTCCGCGTAAGCCCGGGGCGCCTCAGCCTCGGCGGCCCAGGCCAGCGACTCCAGCGGCTCGGGCGCGAGGAGGCCTACCACGTCCACACCCGCGTCGCGCAGGACCGAAGCGGTCATACGATCGCTACCATCCGTTACCAAAACCATCGCGCCTGGAAGATCAGGCTGGTACTGCCGAGCGTCACGGCGGCGTTCACGCCATTCGCGCGCGCCTGCCGGGTCGCGTGAGGCCACCAGCTCGGGAACCGTCGTCACCCCCCGATAGTGCCCGCCGCCGCGGCAGCCTGGAGCGTAATTCGTAACTACTCCGTCTCAAACTCTTCGCGTGAAAAAATTCACGTATTTGTTAAATAATTAATATTATTTCTATTTTCGTGAATCAGTGGATGAGGACTGGTACCGCGGATGCCCCAGGAGCAGCCGGCGCCCCGCGCCACCCGGAGATCCCGGAGCAGCCTCCGAAACCCGCATCCGGCCGTTGCCGGGGGGCCACGGCCACGGCGCAACGGCCAGTGCACCACCTTTGGACTCAGACTTTCCGAACGCGCAGACTCTGCTGGATGTGGCTCGATTGTTCGTGGCTCTGGTTCCACCGGCTGATGTCGTCGAACCGCTCCTCAACGCCGTCAGGCGGCTACGGAGCGACCATGGGCAGCTTGCCGCGGACGTGCGTTGGGCGCCGCCCGACACCTGGCATATCACGCTCGCTTTCCTCGGCGAGGTGCCAGCCGCCATTCTTCCTGATCTCACCAGCCGGCTGGCCGACGTCGCCCGCAAGCATCCGCCGCCGTCTGTGACCATTGCCGGGAGCGGGCGTTTCGGCTCCCGGGTCCTGTTCGCCGATGTCGACGAGGAACCACTGATGCCGCTGGCCACGGCGGTGGCACGGGAGGCAAAGCTGGCTGGCGCGACCGGCCTCGATGACACGCGGGCCTGGCGTGGCCACCTGACCCTCGCGACCGTCGCACGATCACATCCGGGACGCAGGCAGAGCGCGGCGGACTCCACCGAGCCGACCGGGCCGGATCTGCGGCCGATGACGGCTGCGCTCGCTCATGTCTCCTGCCGAACGTGGACGGCAAGGGCGTTGACGATGCTGCGGAACGCCCCCGGCCTCGGACGGCGTTACGAGACTGTGGCCAGCTGGTCGCTGTTCGGCGGGACACCGTGACCGTCGCGCGGTGACCCGCGGGAGCACCTACCGATGCCCGATCCATCCAGCCCACCGGCTCCGGCCTGCCGGTGCGGGACCCGGCGCCCATGCTGAACGTTACGGCGTGTTCCGGGCGGCGTTGTTCGACCAGGGAGCCGGACAGCCGGCTGTCGGAACACGCCCTGGATCCGGCGGCCTCGGTGGTATCCGGAAATCGCGAGCGCGGGCCATCAACACAGTTTTCCCTGGTATTCACATCCAACGATCAGCTAACAGCCGTCGATGCATCCACATACACCCTCGCCAGGGCTTGGTGAACGGCCCGCCAACGCCATCACAGTGCTGGAGCCCCGCGCTCAGAACCCAGTGTCCAGAGCCCAGTGTCCAGAACCCGGCGACGGCACGCCGGTCGCGGCATCGGCCCACGGCACGCCGGTCGGGACACCCCGGCTCCGGTCCGGCCGCGGCGGATGTCGTGCCCGGAGAAACCCTCCGTCATTCGTGACCGGTTTGGCTGTGCCCCGCTCCCCGCGATGTTGAAATCCCTTACCAACAGTGCCATGTTAAGGACATGGAGCATTGCCGCGGAACGGTCCGTAAGGGGTGTCGCAGGACACGCCGGGTGAAGGCTACCGATCACAGGCGTGTGGTGGCGCGAACCGCGAGACTTGGGGGCAACTGTTGCCTACCGCCGAACCGGCCCAAGCAGTCCGCACCCGGACGCCACAGCCAAGGCGCGTGTATACCGATGTGATCGCTACAGCGAGAGGAGTCCGGCGTGTCCGAGCAGGTCAGCACCCTGACCGTCACTGATAACCGCACCGGTCAGACCTATGAGATCCCGATTGCCGACGGCGCGATCCGGGCCAGCGCCCTGCGGGCGATAAAGGTTGACGAAGGCGACTTCGGTCTGATGACCTACGACCCGGCTTTCACCAACACAGCAAGTTGTCGCAGCGCCATCACCTTCATCGACGGGGATGCCGGCATCCTGCGCTACCGCGGATTCCCGATCACCGAACTGGCGGAACGGAGCAGCTTTCTTGAAGTCGCCTACCTCCTGCTCGCCGGGGAGCTGCCTACAGCCACGGAGCTGGCGGTGTGGGAAGACGAAATCACCCACCACACCCTCGTACACGAATCGATCAAGAAATTCATCGACGGCTTCCACCACGACGCACACCCGATGGGCATGTTGCTGTCGACCGTCGGCGCCCTGTCGACCTTCTATCCAGACGCGAAGGAAATAACGGACCCCGGGCTGCGGCGGCTACAGATCGTGCGCCTCATCGCAAAGATCACAACCCTGGCCGCGTTCTCCTACCGGCACTCGATCGGGCTGCCCTATGTCTACCCGGACAACGACCTGTCGTACGCGGGCAACTTCCTGAACATGATGTGGAAGGCCACCGAGCTCAAATACGAGCCGGACCCGAACCTCGAGCATGCCCTCGACGTTCTGTTCATCCTGCACGCCGACCACGAGCAGAACTGTTCGGCAAACGCGATGCGCGCGGTCGGCAGTTCCCAGGCCGACCCGTTCTCCGCGACCGCGGCCGCGATCTCCGCGCTGTACGGCCCGTTGCACGGCGGGGCCAACGAGCAGGTGCTGCGGATGCTCACCGATATCGGGTCGGTAGAGAACATTCCCGCCTTCATCGCGAAGGTGAAGGACGGCAAGAAGAAACTGATGGGCTTCGGGCATCGGATCTACAAGAACTACGACCCGCGCGCCCGGGTGATCCGGCAGGTGGCCGATGAGGTATTCAAAATCACCGGCACAAACCCACTGCTCGACCTGGCCATGGAGCTGGAGCGGATCGCGCTCGAGGACGAGTACTTCATCAAGCGCAGGCTGTACCCCAACGTCGACTTCTACACCGGCATCATCTACCAGGCGATGGGCCTGCCGGTGGAGATGTTCCCGGTGCTGTTCGCGATCGGCCGGATGCCCGGCTGGCTCGCCCAGTGGGAAGAGGGCCTGCTCGACCCCGAACAGAAGATTGCCCGCCCACGCCAGCTCTATATCGGCTATGACAAGCGTCCGTACTCACTGATCGAGGACCGTTCCCCCGACATCGGCGGCGAATCCGACTCGATCGCGGCCCTCGCGGCCCAGGCCGCTCCGACACGCCCTCGCCGTTAGGGCACGCGTTCGAAAGCCGACTATCCGGCTCGCCCGTCCAAGCGCCTGGGCGCGGCGAGCCGGAATGACGATCTCAAACGCGCTCTTACAGACGTTCGACCACATAGTCGATGGCAGCGGTCAGCGCGTGGATATCAGCCGGCTCGACTGCCGGGAAACAGGCGATCCGCAGCTGATTGCGGCCGAGCTTGCGATACGGCTCAACATCCACAATGCCGTTCGCGCGTAGCGTGCTCGCGACGACCGCCGCGTCCACACCGTCAAAGTCGATGGTGACCACGACCTGTGAACGCTGCGCTGGATCGGTGACGAACGGTGTCGTATAGGACGTCTTGTCCGCCCAGGTGTAGAGAATGGACGACGACTCAGCCGTCCGCCGCACACACCAGTCCAGGCCACCATGGGCGAGCATCCACTCGACCTGGTCCGCGAAAAGGAAAAGGGTGGCGACCGCGGGGGTGTTGTAGGTCTGGTCCTTGGAGCTGTTGTCCCGGGCGGTCGTGAGGTCCAGGAACGGCGGGATCCACCGGCCGGAGGAGGCGATCTCGGCCAACCGCTCGATCGCGGCCGGTGAGAGCAACGCCACCCACAGCCCGCCGTCGGACGCGAAGCTCTTCTGCGGCGCGAAGTAGTAGGCATCGGCCTCGCGGACATCAACGGGCAGTCCACCGGCGCCAGAGGTCGCGTCAACCAGGTGCAGGGCGCCCGTGTCCGCTCCGATCGGCCGGCGGACCGGCTTCGCCGCGCCGGTGGATGTCTCGTTGTGCGGGGTGGCGTACACGTCGACGCCCGGCTCGGGCACCCAGTCCGGATGGCTGCCGGGCGCCGAGGTGATGATCGATGGCTCGGCGAGGAACGGCGCGCCCTTCGCGGTGTCGGCGAACTTGCCGCCGAACTCCCCGAACACCAGGTGCTGCGAGCGTTCCCGCACCAGGTTGAACGCGGCCGCGTCCCAGAAGGCGGTGGAACCACCGACGCCGAGCACGACCTCGTAGCCGTCGGGCAGCGAGAACAGGTCAGCGAGGCCCGCGCGGACGCGGCCGACCAGACTGCGCACGGGCTTCTGCCGGTGCGAAGTGCCGAGCAGCGACGTTCCGGTCGCGGCGAGCTGAGCGACCGCTTCGGGCCGGACCTTGGACGGTCCGCAGCCGAAACGCCCGTCAACCGGACGCAGCTGCCCGGGGATGACGATGCCGTCAGGCATGAACGTCCCCGAGCGGCCGGGGAGCCGGACCGATGTAACGCGCGGACGGGCGGATGAGGCGTCCGGTGCGCTTCTGCTCGAGGATGTGGGCACTCCAGCCGGCGGTACGGGCACAGGTGAACATGGACGTGAACATATGCGGCGGTACCTCGGCGTAGTCCAGCACGACCGCCGACCAGAACTCGACGTTCGTCCGGAGCGGGCGGTCCGGGTAACGGTTCGTGAGCTCCTCGATGGCCGCGGCCTCCAGCGCCTCAGCCACTTCGTAACGATGTGAGCCGAGGTCACGGGCGGTCCGCCGCAGCACCCGGGCGCGAGGATCCTCCGCGCGGTACACCCGGTGGCCGAAGCCCATCAGCCGTTCCTTGCGATCCAGCGCACGACGGACATAGCCAACCGGGTCACCGGTGCGCTCGACGTCATCCAACATCGCGAGCACCCGGGACGGCGCTCCCCCGTGCAGCGGGCCGGACAATGCCCCGACCGCCGACGACAGCGCGGCCGCCGCGTCCGCGCCGGTGGAGGCCACCACTCGGGCGGTGAAGGTGGAGGCGTTCATACCGTGCTCAGCCGCGGACACCCAATAGGCGTCCACCGCCTGGACATGCTTGGGGTCCGGCTCCCCCCGCCATCGGATCATGAAACGCTCGGTGATTGTGCGGGCTTTGTCGACCTCCTTCTGCGCGACGGCGGGCTGACCGAGACCGCGGGCCGCCTGCGCGACGAAGGACAGCGCTACCACCGACGCCCGCGCCAGGTTGTTCCTGGCCTCGGCATCGGAGATGTCGATGAGCTGGCCGAAACCCCAGTAGGGGGCGAGCGTCGCCAGCGCGCTCTGCACGTCCACCCGGATGTCACCGGAATGCACCGGCAACGGGAAGGGCTCCGCCGGTGGCAGACCCGGCTCGAAGGAGCCGTCGACGAGCAGCCCCCACACATGGCCGTAGTCGACCTTTCCCACGAGATCCTCGATATCGACACCGCGATACCGCAGCGCGCTGCCTTCCTTGTCCGGCTCCGCGATCTCGGTCTCAAAGGCGATCACGCCTTCGAGACCGGGCTTGAAGTCGCTTGTCCTGTCGGCCATCGAAGTCCAGGCTCCGCTTCCTGTCCCCGGCCGGTGCCGTTAGGTGGTACGCCGGGCCGCTCCCGAGCACCGAACGCCAGCCGTAACTGATATGATCTTTCTACCTCGCCAAACTCACTGAATTGCCTGCCTGCATCCTGCCCTGTTGTCGGGGGCAGTGCCACATTCGCGCAGACCCCGCACCGTCCAGCAGCGTCCGGCGTGCCTGAACCCTACCCACCGGCTGGGCGTCCCCGACACCACGCCACGTGATGACCCGCGGAAATGGGCCACCGACCCGTCAGCAACATCTAAGCGGTCGGCGCCGCAACAAAAAGTGATACAAATCACAAAACACGAGCGACGTCGCACCGATTCTGGCTCCGCCAGAACGTGACGCCGTGTGCTCAATATAGTTTCCCGCTCAGCTACCGGTAGACAGCTGCCAGGATTGGTCAGGTGCCGCAGCACCCGAACCACGCTCAGCCGCGGGCCGCGCCGAACCCGGCAGTCCAGCGGCGTGATTACACCACCGGCGGGTTGTCCGAGGCCGATCTCGCCCCTACCTGGGTCGGTCAGTTCGCCCGCTGGTTCACCGAGACCTCCGCCGTGGCCGCCGAACCGGGATCAGCGCTGGCCGAACCGAACGCGATGGTGTTCGCCACGGCGGACGCCCGCGGCCGGCCCAGCGCCCGCACCGTCCTGCTCAAGGCGTTCGACGAACGCGGCTTCACGCTGTTCACCAACTACACATCCCGAAAAGGACACGACGCCACGGCAAACCCGTACGGCTCGTTGGTGTTTCCCTGGCATGCCCTGGAACGGCAGGTCGTCGTCACCGGCTCGCTGGAGCGTGTGTCGGCCGAGGAGACGGCGGCCTACTTCCACACCCGCCCGCGCGGCGGCCAGCTTGGAGCATGGACGAGCCACCAGTCCGAGACAATCACCTCCCGGGATGTGCTTGAGCGGCGCCGGGCGGAGCTCGACGCCCGCTGGCCTGAACCCACGCCGGTCCCGGTGCCCCCGTTCTGGGGCGGGATACGGCTCGTCCCGGACAGCGTCGAGTTCTGGCAGGGCCGCCGGGACCGACTTCATGACCGGCTCCGCTACCGCCGGACCAGCACAGACAAGACCAGCACAGACAAGGAGCGCCGCCCGCCCCGCGATGAGTGCTGGGTCATCGAACGCCTGTCACCATGAGAAAGATTGGCTTTGCGGCAGGTGACCGCGCGACGGCCCTGAGCCGGGCACAGGTGCCCGGCCGGCGGATCGCCCGCACCGTGCTGACCGACCTCGGACCGCTGCGGTCCTACCCGGCTTACCGGCGCGTATGGGCAGGCGAAACCGTGTCCGCGGTCGGCTCAATGATTACCACGACCGCGGTGCCGCTACAGGTCTACGACATCACCGGGTCCTCGTTCGCGGTCGGGCTGACCGGTCTGATCACCCTGGTTCCACTGATCATGTTTGGGATGTTCGGCGGAGCGATCTC